>VXPN01000116.1 GCA_009839535.1 Boseongicola sp. SB0662_bin_57
AATTGCCGGAAGTCACGAATATCGTGTCCGCGCCGTTGGCAAGGAAGCTGCTTGCGATGCCGGGAATCGCGTCGACCACGCCTTGTTGCGAGAGGGCGAATGACTGGACGCCGAGCACGATTCCGCCTGCCTCGCGCGCGGCCTGCTCGATCGCCTCTGCGCCCACGCGTTCCGCAGGATCGTCTGCGTGGACGACGAAGATGCCGCTCTTGCCCTGGCTGAGCGCGTATTCGACGAGCCGGTCGGCGGTGGTCTGGAACGTGTTGCCCAGAATGAAGACATTTTCCCCCGCAACGGCCGGGTTGTTGGAGAAGGTCAGGACATTGATGCCGCTGGCCGCGGCCACAGGTCCGACGGCGCGTGCGTTTTCGGCGAACAGCGGTCCGAGAATGATCTTTGCGCCGTCCTGGATCGCGAGTCGTGCGGCCTCCGCGGCGCCATCGGGCGTGCCGCTCGTGTCGTACACCCGCAAGCTGACTTCGATCGAGCCCAGGTCCTCCACCGCCATCAACGCGGCGTTTTCGAGCGACTGTGCCAAGATTGCGCCGTTCGGAGCGGTCTTTGGCACAAGCAGGGCGACCGGCACTTCCTCGTCCGGGTTGATCAGGGGCCCTGTCGTCGACGTTGTGGGTTCGCATGCGGCAAGCGCGGCAAGTGCAGCCATCCAGGTCATGACCTTGCGGCAAAGCGGCAAACGGGCAAGCATTGGATTCTCCTCGGACAGTTCGGTGCGACCCTATGCAGAAACACGCTCCTAGTAAATCACGCAACGCAGCGGCGAGCAAAGCGTCTGACGGCGCGGCTCTTGATGCGGGCCTCCACCTGGTCTCCACACCTCTGGGGAATGCGCGCGACATCACGCTTCGGGCGCTCGACGTTCTCCGCGATGCCGACCTGCTGGTTGCCGAGGACACGCGAAGCCTGAGACGGCTGATGAACATCCACGGGATCCCGCTCGCCGGACGAAGAATCATGGCATACCACGACCACAGCGGGGATCGGGACCGGAAGGCGGTGCTTGAGGCGTTGAGGCGGGACGCGTCCGTGGCCTACGCATCGGAGGCGGGCACACCCCTCGTGGCCGACCCGGGATATGCCTTGGTGCGGGAAGTGATCGGCGAAGGGCACAGGGTTCTGCCCGTGCCCGGTCCCTCGGCCTTGATCGCTGCCCTGACCGTGGCAGGGCTGCCATGCGACCGGTTCGCGTTTGCGGGGTTCCCGCCTTCGCAACGCAAGGCACGAAGGCGGTTCCTGGAAAGGCTCGCAGATGTGCCCGGCACGCTCATTCTCTATGAAAGCCCCCGCCGCACGGGCGCGACGCTGCAGGATGCGGCCGACGTTCTGGGTGTCGACCGGCCCGCAGCCCTGTGCCGGGAACTCACCAAGAAGTTCGAGGAAATTCGCAGGGATACCCTCGGTGCTTTGGCGGAATCCCTTGCCGACATGCCGCTCAAGGGCGAAATCGTGCTGCTGATCGGAAGCCACGCAACGCCACCCGACCCGGCCAATGTGGAGCAGGCGCTGAGGGAGGCCCTGAAGACCCGGAAACTCCGTGACGCGGCAAGCGATGTGGCAAGCCGGTATGGCCTGTCGCGACGAGACATATACCAACTGGGGATCAAGATCGGTGACTGACTTTTCCTGCCAGGTTTCCCGGGCCAGCGGATCGCCGTTCCGGTGTGCCGGGCACTCTTGCGAATGCGTGACATCCCTGTTGTGACCTGGCTGCGCGCGGCAGCGGTGCGTGGACACGGATCCTTCAGGAGACCCTCGCACGCCTTGGATGACTGCAACGCCTGTGTTCGGCAGCGCGCAAGAACACCGGATCCATCATTCCCGCCGGATGACAAACCGGCATCGCTTCACTTGTGTCCCGAATGCTCCAGGTGCACCGACAATCGCCCTTGGCGCCGGGCGCCGGTGCAACTCGCATCCGAAATGTTCCGTGCCGACTCGCCCGCCTGACGGCGGAAAGGGCCGACGCCGACGTTTGGAACGAAGGAGTGCAACTGAGCTTGGAAAGAGACAGGCAAGGATTGATTTGCAGTAGGAGGTTCTGGGAGTATTGAGTGCGAGAGGCCGCTCTGCCTCGTTCCCGCACGCGATGCGGCGGGGAGGGGCGTCGGGGAGTCCTGCAATGCTTCGCAACGATCCGTTCTCCCTTTCTCCAGCGTCGCTGCGGCGTCCTGCGGGGCATGCGCTGCCGTCTTCGTCCGGAAAGATGAAACGGTTGTTCCAGCCGCTGACCGCAACGGGCGTCCCCCTTGGCGGCATTGGAACCGGGGGAATGACCCGCGCTTCAGACGGGCGCTTCAGCAGGTGGACGATCAAGGGCGGGGGCGTGGCAAGGTTTGCGATGCCTTGCAACGGCTTCCTTGTCCGTGTCCGGCGGCAGGACGAGGAACCCGTTGCCGTCGCCCTGCAGCCGGAGCCCGAGAGTGGTGAACTTGATTCCTTCGAGTACGAACGGACGTCGCCCGAGTGGGGCGGTCTGTTCCCGTTCTCGTGGCATCGGCACGCACCGATGGCCGGCGTCGAAGCGGAGTGCCTCTCGTTCTCTCCCGTCATTCCACGTGACCTTTCCTGCTCGATGCTTCCTGTCGCCCTCTTCAAATGGCGACTGACCAACACCGGGGAAACGGCCGCCGACGTCTCGCTCGCGTTCACCTTCGCCAACCTGAACGGATGGTTCGATTCGTTCCACGAAGATCGCCCGTCCAGGGTGGCGGCCGGCTGTTTCAACAGGCCGTCGGAATTTCCCGGGGGAACCGGGGTCGTCCTGGACCGCCGCCGCACTTCGGACGAACCGGCGGAAGGCACGGGAGAATGGGCCATCGCGGTATCGGCCGACGCAGGCGCCGTCTTCTCCCGCACGGTTTGCTTCGATGGCGCAGGGAACGGCGATGAATTCTGGGACGGGTTTCTCGAAAGCGGCGATGCGCCGGATCTTGGCGATGGCTGGGTCACCGAGAGCGGGTTTCGCGAGACTCCGCCTGCACATCCGGCCGCTGCCGTTTCCGCGCGGATATCCATGAGGCCCGGCGAAAGCCGCGAGATGCTGGCGACCCTTGCCTGGGACTTGCCGCGCATAACGTTCGGACAGGGCCGGACGTGGTTTCGCGGCCATACCGACGAATGGGGCCGAAACGGTCGGAACGCAGAGCGAATCACGGACCTGGCCCATTGCTCGGCGCCGGATTGGGAGAGGCGAATCTCCGAATGGCACGAGGAGGTCAGCAACGCGCTTGGCATCGCGCCGCATCGCGCCGGGGTGACGATCAACGAAAGTTACTTTCTCGTGGACGGCCTCACCGTGCTGACTTCGGCCCATGGCTCGCCTGACGGAAGGCGGCACTTCGGGATCATCGAGTGCCACGACTATGCACTCTACAACACGCTTGATCTCTGGATCTACGCTGCGGAAGCGGTGGCACGGTTCTTTCCGGAACTCGCCGCGAGTGTCGTGCGTGACTACGCGGAATTCCTGGTCCCCGGAGATCCGGGACGTCGCCACCACGGCCAGGAGAGGAAACTGTTTCCGATCAACCTGGATCGTGCCTGTCCGCACGATCTCGGCGGTCCGGGCGAGGATCCCTTTGTCACCCCGAATTCCTACACCTATCGTGATGGCACCCTTTGGAAGGACCTGAATTGCGACTTCGTCCTTTGCGTGTACCGGGAAGGACGACACATGGATGCCGGTTGGCGGTCGCAACTCTTCCCGGCCGTTCGTGCCGCCATCGATCATCTGCAGCAGTTTGATCGGGACGGGGACGGCCTGATCGAGAACGACGGCATCCCGGACCAGACGTTCGACAACATCCCGATGACAGGTCCGTCAAGTTACTGCGGCGGCCTCTGGATCGCAGCGCTCCTCGCCGCGGCAGAACTTGCTGAGGAGACGGGTGCAACGAACCTTGCGACGGACTGGAAGAGCCAGGCGGACCGCGCAGCGTCCGCGTACAATGAACGGCTCTTCAACGGGACGTGGTTTCGTGTCGACACGGACGGTCCGTTCTCGGAGGCATGCTTCATTGAGCAGCTCTTCGGCCCATTCCTGGCGCGTCGCTTGGGACTCGGAGACATCGTGCCGCAAGCCAGTGCCGAAAGCGCCTTGAGTACAATCTACGAGCGGAACTTTATTGAGGCCGGCGGCGGAGAGGGCGCCGTGTCCCTGACAGGCATCCCGGACGACGCAATGGCCCAGCTTCCGCACCAGGAGGACACGAGCTTTCAGACGGCCGAGATACAGCCGGGATTCAATTTCAGCTTCGCGGCTCAACTGGAAGCGTGGGGTCTGTCGAGCGAATCCGGCACGCTTCGGCGCGCACTGTGCCGAGAGCTCCACGAACGGCGGAATCTGGTGTTCCAGACGCCGGCCGCCTTTGACAGGGGTCGGCTGACATGCCGGGCTGTCCTGAACATGCGACCGCTTGCGGCGTGGTGGATCGCCGAGGCGAGCTGACAAGGCTGTCGTGCCGCTGGACGAGTGCAATCTCGTCCCGAAAGCCGCTTGCGGCGCCTTATGCGTCGATGCTGCTCCAGAGGCTGCTCACGGGAAGGGCAAACGTCCGGCTCCCGAAAGTGAGCTTTTCCTGCCCAAGATAGAAGACGATCCCCGTGCACGTTCTGCTGCGACCAGGACCGTCAGAGGCAAACCACTTGAGATGCTTGAAATCCGCACCGCCTACGGAGGCAGATGCCTTGATCTCGATGTTGACCAAGTGGCTTCCTCCGTCGATCAGGATGTCGATCTCGCGCCGATCCGCATTGCGCCAATGAAATAGCCGGTAGTCGGCATCCTGCATCGGCAGGGCGCGCTGCAACTCGCCGACGACGAAGCTCTCCAGCAATCCGCCCAAGGCCTGCGGGGAGTTGCCGATGGCAAAGGTCGCGTCTGTGAAGCGGCGCAATGCACATGCCATCCCTGTATCCACGAAGTGGAATTTTGGCTGCTTGACCTCCCGTTTGCCTTCTCCGGAAGTCCAGGCGCCAAGCCTGGTCACCATCGACAGGCGGGTCAGGACGTCAAGGTACTGCTCGACCGTGACGCGTTGCAGCCTGATCAGCCTTGCAAGCTCGGACATGCTGGTCTCCTGTGCCGTCCGGGCGGCCATCTGGTCGATCAGGATGCGCAAGGCGTCCGGCTTTCGCACGGGCAAGATGTCTGCCACATCCCGGTCAACGACTGCATCGACGTAGTCTCGGTACTGGCGCTGCCGCAACCTTGGTGGCAGGACTCGGGTTTCCGGGAAGCCGCCTGACAGGATGAGATCAATGTAGTCGCGTCTGCCCACCGGTTCAGGATCAGCTATCTGAGCGAGCGATGGGGCGCTTTGCATCGCCCAGTCCATCAGGTGGTTGACCGGAGCTGTCTTGAATTCGGCGGCGGACAACGGCCAGAGCTTGAGTGTCCGCATCCTTCCGGCGAGCGAGTCCGCGACATCCGTGTTTGTGAAGACGTTTGAGGAACCGGTTAGGACGAACTGGCCCTTCCGGCGGTTGGCATCGACTATCCTCTTGATGGCCAAGGCCAGGTTCCTTGATCGTTGCGCCTCGTCAATGATGAGCGGGGTGCCGTCCAGATCTTCCGTGAGACCGGTGAGCTGACCTACTGGATCTGCGTCGATGGCGGCTAGAACCGCAGTGTCATCCAGGGTCACGAAATGGCCCTGGCCGAACAGGTCTCGCACGAGCGTGGTCTTGCCAGCTTGCCTTGGACCAATGAGGTTGACCACGCGGGCTGATGCGATTGCGTCCTCAAGTTCCGAAATGAGGTGTCTTGGCAGGTATGCGTTTTTGTCATTCATGGGCCGGAGTCCTCCTTCCGAGCGTGTTGGAGAAGGCATGCCACGTCGGGCATCTTGTCCAGTGGCCTGCTGTCCTGTCACGAGATGCCTATTAGAGTTATCACGAAATGTATATTACAAGAATCACCATTTGATGATTAGAAGGGTCGCCAATTGTTCGTTGTATTTTCTTTCATGTGCAGAATTGGACGTGTTTCCTGTGACTTTGCCTCTGTCGATGCAGTGCGAAGCCATGCTCTCACCATGTTTCTGCACCGGAAGATCCCGCGATTTCTCGAGATCATGCGTCGTCAGGAACGCCTCGGTCGCAAATGAGGCGTGTGGCGCACCCGCGCCCTGTCCATAGCCCATATGCCGTGACTCAACTCGGCTTTTTGTTCTGTGCCCTGGGGGAACCCGTCCTCGCAGCGCGGCTACAACCGCAGGAGCGCGCTGGACGCATCAATTTCCGCATTGACCGGGTGTGCGGCATGGAGAGCCACTTCGTCCGCGGCCGGGCGAAGAAGTCGCTTCGCTGCGGCCTGGTCGTCGCGGTGATGATGGTGACGGCGCTTGGACACGTCCGGACCGGACGTCCGGAGATGATGCGCTCCCTTGTCAGGGGGCCCGACCTGAAGGCCGCCTGAGGCCCGAGCCCGACAGCCCGGAAACAGTGCCGGACCTGACGCCGGGCGATGCGGCGCGCGTGGGATTCCGGCCGTGCCCCTCGATCATGCCGAAATCGGTCGTCCCGGGCGCAAAAGGCCCGGAGCGCGCCGAAACCCTGCCGAAGAAGGCGGCCCCCGGCAGCCGATGGCGACCGTTCCGGTGTACGGCCAGATGGCGCCGCTCACGAAGAAAAACGCTGCAGCGTAAATGCCTCAGGCCGAAGTTCTGCTTGATTGCCGCGCGTCCATCGGGTAGACTTCGGAACATGAGCAATCTCCGAATCCAGTCCGTCCACCCGCCATTCAACGAGCCAAAGCTCGCGTCCGCCGCCATCGCGGCGCTGAGCCGTGCCGACGCGATGGGCCTGCTGTCACGACAGGTCACGTCCCTCGACGAGTCCGCCGTGCAGTGCCTCGTGCACGGCATGGCCGCAGCTGGCATTGGCCGGACGTTGCTCGGCAACCTGCATGGTCAACCGTGCACTGACCGGGCTCGGCTGCCCGCGTTGCTGACGCAGATCAGCGACGCGCTGGACCAGTCGCCTGCACCGACGCACGAATGGCGAACCCTGCAGGATGTCCTGGGGCTGGACTTGCTCGCCGACCTGCTGGGAATATCCAGGTCCAGCGCCCGACGCTACTTGTCGGGCAGCCGAAACACGCCCGACGCAGTCGCGGGCCGTCTCCACTTCCTTGCGTATGTCGTTGGCGATCTCGCAGGGGCCTACAACGATATCGGCGTCCGACGCTGGTTCGGTCGCAGGCGCAGCCGGCTGGATGGCAAGACGCCCGCAGAGATTCTCGCCGATGGGTGGTCTCCGGATGACGACGGGCCGCGGAGCGTGCAAGAGCTTGCCCGTGCCCTCAGGTTCTCCCCGGTCACATGATTGCGTTTCGTCACGCTGACCCCCGTTTTCCGTTCCTGCGTGAAAGCGCTCCGCAGTCCGCGGGTCGATGGCATGCTCCCGGCGAGTTGACGCACTATTTCTGTGACACTCCTGACGGCGCATGGGCGGAGTTTCTCCGCCATGAGGAAATCGACGATCCTCAGGACGTTGCCACGATTCGCCGTGCGATATGGGCGGTCAGCATCGATGCGGAGCCGGCGCTGGAACCGGACCTGCCTCTTGATGTCCTGACCGGCGGGCCCGAAAGCTGGCCGGCATGCCAGCGGTTCGCGCAGCGGCATCGGGCGGAAGAGACGGGAATGACCGCGCCTTCGGCGGCTCTGCGTCCAGGAGGAGCACATGGCTGGCGTGTCGATGGGGGGACGACACCGGGACCGGCGCGCAACGGCAGGGTGTTCGCGCTCTTCGGAACTCGTCCCGACCTGGTAGGCTGGGCCGCCACCATCGCCGGGCGGCCAAGTGAGGAACTGCTCGCGGATGTCATTCATTTCTGACGCGCGTCAAGTCAGTGCGTCCGCAAGCGTGGCCTTCAGCCGAGGATCCGGGATGTCGGTGGGGCGATAGACCGTCGCACTCGCCCTCTTGCCATGGGCACATGCCCAAAGCAGAAGGGCAGGTCGTGATTGGCTAAGGAGCCTTCGTTGCCGACGTTCTCGTCTGTATCAGTGAGCGCTCTCCCCGGAAGTCATGATGTCGCGACAGCACGTCCCTCCATCTATCCAGAAATCGGCGTTCAATTGCCCACGCTGTGATGCATTCGCGAAGCAGGACTGGCACCAGTCGCTAGCGAATTTCGTTCCCGGAAAGGAACTGCCCACACAACTTGCTGAGAGTTGTTGCAGGCATTCGACTCTTGATGATGGAAATCCCTTGCCGCCTCCTGATGAAGAACTAGATGCCGGTGCCATTGAACGGTTTCCGGATTCGCAATCGCAGATTGAATGGTTTGACGAAATTAGTCCCGAGTCTGGGGGTCACGGACAGGCCGTCGCAGGTCCTCCAAGGGCAGATCAGCTCCGCCAGGGTTGGGCGCATGGCGGGGCGGCCCAAGGTCACGTCATCGAAGACGTGGATCGTCGTGGACGAAGAACTCCTCGAGTTCGAAGCTTGCGTCCACGGCTTTGGAACCAAAGCCGTCGCCGTCAACTACCGCGTCTGCGAGGGACGCTGCGATGGGATGGCGAAGCCTGCTAAGGCCGACCATAGCTTCGCCAAATGTGTTGACACCCGTCTCACCCCGAACCAAATTCCTTGATGCGTCTGCGGAGAGTTGCCAAGCGGCTCGTCCTTCGGAGCCCAAGGCTCCAGGGCCCAGACGCTTAAATTTTGCCGCGACATTTGCTTCGGGACCGCCGAGTATCTTTGCTACCTTGATGAGGCCGGCACAACAGGTGCTATCCGGGTTAGGCCATGGTTGCGCGCGTGTCTCTACGGGAGAACAGACGCTGGAATCGCAGCTTCGCGCGCTCAGGGCGGCGGGCTGCGCGACGGTGGCCGAGGAACGCGCCTCGGTCGGCGACCCGGCCGGTCCGGTCCTGGCCGCACTTCTCGACCGCCTGAACGCCGGAGACACCCAGGTCGTCGTGCGTCTCGACCGCTTGGGTCGGTTCCTGCTGCATCTTCTCGAGACAATCAGCGCTCTCCAGGAGGGAGGCGTGCATTTCCGGTCGCTGGGAGATCCGGTCGACACTGCGTCGCCCCAGGGACGCTTCACGCTTCAGATCTTGGGTGCCATGGCTGAGTTTGAGCGTGCCCTTGTCCGCGAGCGAACGATGTCAGGACTTGCCGCCGCCCGTGCCGAAGGCCGCAGGGGCGGCAATCCTGGACTGGTGTCGGGCGACCGGGCAATGCTCTATCAGCTTCGCCTGGCGCGCTGCGACGCATTCCTATAGCGCCTCGCCCGCAACGCTGGGGATTGGGTTCCGGATGTCCGCAGGCTGCGCCCCGACATGCCCTGGCAGGATGTTCTGGCAGTGGTCAATGCTCGTCTTCCGGGGTCCCGGCGCTGGACGCTGCAGCGCCTGGTGCGTGCCGCCAAGGCCTACGTCGCCGAAGGGTTGTTGCCGGAGGCCGTCCTGGAACGGGCGCCGGGACGGCGTAAGGACGATCGTCTGCCTGTACTGGTTGCCGCGATGCGTGCGGCACGTCCGGACGTCACCCTGCAGAGATGTGCAACATGCTTGAGGAGATGCGCGAGCCAACGCCCCGCGGACGTGCGACGTGGTATCCGTCGTCTGTCAAGGCGCTCCTCGAACGAGCCAAACGACTGGGGATTTCGCCTCAGGGGATCTCCTCAACCTCTCTTGGCAGCAGCGATCAATTCGGCACGCGCAGCGTTGCGGGCGGATGACTGCGAGGGGAAGGCCATTCGGGCGGGAGCGAGGCGACGAGATCAGCACAGAGCGCAACCGGCGAACCGATTGTCCAGCGCAGACGGCCCAACTGGAGAGCGCCGGACTTGAATTTCTCGCCAATCTGTGACAGAAAAATTTTACACATTGACGTTCATGAAATTTTTCCGTAACTTCTGTTGAGGAGTTGCACATGACAGGCAACGTCCACCATCTGCATGGCAGGCCGCGAGAGATCGCGAATTTCACGCGGGTCGGGTTTTCTGAGCATCGGCAAGTTGAACAATTGCTGAGTGCCGGTGCCCTGTCGGCAACGCGGTTCGTGATCGAGGCCGCAAACTTCAAGCGTCGAACATCGTTGATCCGGACACTTCGTGACGAAAAAGCTGAGATCGTACTTGATTCAAATGTGGCCGGACTTAGCACGAAACGACGATTTTCGGGTGCGATGCGTTTTGCCCCCTGGCCTGCTGAAGACCGCCCCCTGGACAATGACGATTTTGTCGTCGGTACCAATCGAAGCATCATTGAACCGATCAGCCGTTTCGCGATTGACCATGGTGTCGGAACCGTCATGGCACCGACGTACTATCTCGGCGATGGTGAGGACCGGTGGTTTCGGGTCGATCAAAGGTCCTGCGAGGCGCTGCGCCGAGAACTGGATCGCAGAGGCGGCGAAAATACCGCGATCGATTATCCATTGATCGTGACTTACGCCCAGCTTCGCGATCCGGACACCCGGAAGAATCTGGTCAGCGGTTTGCAAGGCCTGCCCTTCGGCTTCTCGTGGCTTCGCGTTTCCGGATTTGGTGCTGGCGCCACTGCTGCTGGCGTCGAGCGGTACATTCAGGCCCTCTTTGATTTTCACGCTCTTGGCAAGCCCATCATCACAGATCATGTGGGCGGCCTGGCGTTTCTGGCGATAAGTGCGTTTGGCGCTGCCAGCGGATTCGCGCATGCGATTACCGGCAAGGAGCGGTTCACTGCTGCCGGATGGGTCAATCCCAAAGCCAGGAAGGGTCAGGGAATCGGCCGGAAGACGGTTTGCGTCCAGGGGCTGGATCGCCGCATGAAAATCGGAGATGCTCGCAAGCTTTTTGACGATGCGCGGACTTCACGCGAGATTTTTGGGTGCCCGGACAAGTCCTGCTGTGGCGATATCGATAGGATGTTGAGCAATCCGGAAGCGCACTTTGTGCGTCAACGAACGCGGCAGGTGAATGAGCTGTCCAGTACGCCGGAGTCGTTGAGATCGGCAACCTTTGTCACCAGACATGTCGAACAAGCGCGTCGGCGAGCTGACAGGGCAATGAAATTGAAGAAACCGGACGA
Source organism: Boseongicola sp. SB0662_bin_57 (assembly GCA_009839535.1). Lineage (GTDB taxonomy): Bacteria > Pseudomonadota > Alphaproteobacteria > Rhodobacterales > Rhodobacteraceae > JAJEFO01. The sequence continues at coordinate 11,049 of VXPN01000116.1, forward strand.
CAATTCCAAAAAGATGATTTCCAAATCACAAAGGAGGCTGACACGACTGGAAGAAGTGCTGGTGAACCTGCAGGAGCAGTTGGGTCCGGTTGAATATGCTGCGGAAGCAAGCAAACGCGCATTCGTACCGGAAGAGGGCCCCAAAGGAACCGAAAGTCTCGCACATGCGTGAAGCAGTTGCCAGAGAAACTGCGGTATCTCGTTTGGTCTCTGCATTAAAGGAATACGGCGGCCTGAAGGGGCGCGATATCGCAAACATACTGGGAGTGTCACCTCCAACGGTTACTCGTTGGAGCAAAGGTGATGGTAGCCCAACGATCGAAAAGCAGACTGTTATTGCTGAGCTTCGCTGGGTAGCAGAACGTCTCGCTGAGTTCTATGAGCCCGATGAAGTAAGGCTTTGGCTTCAGTCTCCACATCCACAGCTGAACGGTGAAGTTCCCTATGCCTTGATCAGTCAGGGAAGAACTGCGGAGGTCTTGGAAATCATAGAGCGGCTCGACAGCGGGGTTTTCCTGTAGATGGCAGTGGCGTATCGGGGCCATGACGATCGACTTCTCGATGCGCTGGATGATTTGAAGCGCCATGCCTTCGAAGGGGCAGCATGGCGTGTGGTGCGAGAGGGCCGGGCAGCTTTCGATGGCTCAAGAGGGTCCGGGCGGTGGAATCCCTCGGACCTGAGCGTGCTGTACACTGCCCTGGCGCGTGATGGTGCCATGGCTGAGATGCATTTCCATATCAGTCTTGGTCAGTCCGTTTTCCCATCGCGGATCCGGCACGATATCTGCGAAATTTCAACAAAGACCGAACAAACTCTGGTTCTGGCAAATATGAATGAGCTGGTGGCCTTGGGCGTTGAAGAAGCACGGTACCGTGAGCTCCTCTATGAGCGGACCCAAGAAATTGCTTCTGCCGCTGCATTCATGGGGTTCGATGGTTTGATCGCACCAAGCGCACGATACGACTGCCAGAATCTCGTTCTCTTCTTGGATAGCTTCAATCTTGAAAACCTAGAAGTCGCATCGCGGGAACCCATTGATTGGTCGGCTTGGCGAAGCCAGAACATCGGGACTGGCGGTTAGCGAGAGCACCGCCTATCTCGTGCACGAGATAGGCGGTGCTCTCCTTCAAGGGCCGACGACCTGTTTGGGGCAATGCTAGCAATCATTGGCGTCTTCGCCCTGCGCATGCCGCTGCCGCCTGTGCCGCTTCTGTGGGGCTTCATGGTCTTGATGCGCCACATTCTCGATACCGCGTAAACCCGCTGCCCCTTTGCCTTGAAGCACCTGAGACTGGTTCCTGGACGCGGATGTGACTCCCGCAGGGTACCTGCCTTGCGCTCGTTTGAGAGGCGTTTCCAGCGCTTCCTACGGGAAGCGGACAGCCAGCCGATCGGCCGGCTTATCCTCCGTTGAACTGTCGGTTCATTCAATTTGAGACATACCGCACGCCCTGCAAGACTCCTCGTCCGCGTCTTCCGGCCGTGCCGCTAGGTGCCGCCATCGGGCCATGCCCCGGAGACTTGCCGAAGCAATGCGTCCCGCCGAGTTCGATGTGGCCCAGCACAGCCTTGGCAATCGGTTCCGGCAGTCGTGATGGCCCGTCAGGAGCCACTTCGACCATAGCAGGGTCGCCTTGCGCAGCGCCATTTCAACTGTGAACAGCCGATCATCCGACGAGATCGGGTGGTTGAACTTCTACGTCATCCTGCGTGGACATGTTCCTTTCGAAATATGGGTTGGATCCCAAGCGGTGACTCTCAAGCAAAGCGCGGCATCCAGCACTTTGGGCTCGCAGGACGCATCGGGCATGTCGGTTCGCATTTCATCCGATGGGGCCCGGTGTGGCCAGCAGTTGCACCATCGCCATTGATGCTCGCGTCGCCTTGGGTCAGAAAGCTTGCGCGAGGTGCGCATGAGAGTCGCGATGCAGATGGATCCCATCGGCCCGATAGACATCGAGGCCGACTCGACGTTCCGACTGGCGGAAGAGGCCCAGGCTCGGGGTGCTGAACTGTTCCACTACCATCCGGACAGCATCTTCTGGGAGGAAGGGCGAGTCGCCGCGCGCGGCTGGCCCCTGGAAGTGCGCCGCGTGAAGGGCGACCATTTCCGGCTTGGAGAGGAGGCGGTCGCGCCGCTGGACACGTTCGACGTGATCTGGCTTCGCCAGGATCCGCCTTTCGACACTGCCTACATCACGACCACCCACCTGCTCGAACTGGTACCGGACACGCTCGTGGTCAATGACCCGTTCTGGGTAAGGAACTTTCCGGAAAAGCTGCTCGTGCTTCGGTTTCCGGATCTGACGCCGCCGACGATGATCGCGCGTCGCCTTGATGCAATCCGCGAATTTGCGGCACGACACGGTGACATCATACTCAAGCCGCTCTACGGCAACGGCGGCGCGGGAATATTCCACCTGACGCGCGATGACCGGAACCTTGCCTCGCTGCACGAAATGTTCACTGCGGCATCGCGTGAGCCCCTCATCGCCCAGAAATTCCTTCCGGAGGTCGCGAACGGCGACAAGCGCATCATCCTGGTCGACGGCGAGCCTGTGGGCGCAATCAACCGCATCCCGCCCGAAGGCGAGACGCGCTCGAATCTCCATGTGGGTGGCCGGGCGGAACAGGTCGGCCTGACTGCGCGTGACCGCGAGATATGCGATGCCATCGGGCCGCTGCTTCGGGAGAAGGGGCAGGTATTCGTGGGAATCGATGTCATTGGCGAATACCTGACAGAGATCAACGTCACCTCGCCCACCGGCATTCAGGAACTTGAGCGGTTCGACGGCGTGAACGTCGCTGGCACAATCTGGGACGCCATCGACGCGCGCCTCGCCAGTTAGGAACCGTTCGCCCGGGACGCGCGGACGGCCCTGGCTCGATGGAGACTTCGCCGGAGATCCGGACTGAAGCGACTCTCCGGATGCAGGGCTTGGCCGTGCAGGTCCTTCCTTGCTGCCTCAACGATCCAGGCGGGCGGAAGCGGAAAGGGCCTTGATCGTGACGAAGGTCATGCACCCGGCCCGGTCAGGCACGCTCACGGCACATGCGCGTGGAAGGGCGCAGTCCGGCACCGGATGCGCAATGTCTTGCTCATTGCATTTCTGGAACTTAACACTTGTGACAACCCAAGGAGCGGCGAGGCATGCTGGACGGGAAGCGCGTTCTCCTGATCGTGGGCGGCGGAATCGCCGCTTACAAGTCGCTTGACCTGATCCGCCAGGTCCGCAAGGCCGGAGGCGCGGTGACACCTGTGCTGACGCGCGCGGCAATGGAATTCATCACGCCGCTCTCGGCCTCGGCGCTTGCAGGGGAAAAGGTCTATACCGATCTCTTCGACCTGACCGACGAGGCCGAGATGGGCCATATAGAACTGTCGCGCAGCGCCGACATACTGGTTGTTGCGCCGGCGACGGCCGATCTCGCTGCCAAGATGGTCGGCGGCCACGCTGACGATCTGGCGTCAACGCTGTTGATGGCAACCGACACGCCGGTCCTGATCGCTCCGGCCATGAACATGCGCATGTGGCTTCACCCGGCAAACCAGCGAAACATGGCGTCGCTCGAAAGCGACGGTGTTGCCCGCGTCGGGCCGTCCGAGGGGGAGATGGCATGCGGCGAATACGGTCCTGGGCGCATGGCCGAACCCGACGAGATTGTTGACGCCATAGTCGCGCGGCTTGGTGCCGGGGCACTCTCAGGCAGGCATGTGGTGGTCACGTCGGGTCCAACGCATGAACCCATCGATCCCGTCAGGTACATTGCCAACCGTTCCTCCGGCGCCCAGGGATCGGCAATTGCCGCAGCGCTTGCGGCGCTCGGGGCAAAGGTCACGTTCGTGACCGGCCCGGCCGCCATGCCGCCACCGCAGGGCGTCGCCGTGGTGCGTGTGGAGACGGCCCGCCAGATGCTTGGCGCCGTCAAGGCAGCACTTCCAGCGGATGCGGCCGTGTTCGCTGCGGCGGTGGCGGATTGGCACGTTGAGATGGAATCCGGGACCAAGATCAAGAAGCGGGGAGCCAGCGCGGGCATGAATCTCAGCCTGGCCGAAAACCCGGACATCCTTGCGACAGTATCGCGCATGCGCAAGGACCGGCCGGGACTGGTCGTGGGCTTTGCGGCGGAGACCGATGACGTGATCGGAAACGCCAGGGCAAAACTCAGGCGCAAGAAGTGCGACTGGATCGTTGCCAATGACGTTTCGCCGGCGACGGGCATCATGGGTGGTGACGAAAACGCGGTGACCGTCATTGACCGGGCGGGCGAGGAAGCCTGGCCTCGTGCATCGAAGGAGCATGTGGCCCGGAGGCTCGCACAACGGATCGCCGACGCGATTTCATGATTGCGGAGATTGCCATGTCCTGGGCCAAAGACGCGGACCGGAGCCTCCCGCTCCCGGCCTACGAATCTCCGGGTGCCGCCGGTGCCGACCTTCGCGCGAACCTGCCGGAAACGGACCGCCCTGGCATCAAGCTTGCGCCAGGCGAGCGTCGGCTGGTCCCGACCGGCCTGCATGTCGGAATACCTGACGGATTCGAGATGCAGATCCGTCCACGTTCAGGCCTCGCATTGAAAGAGGGGCTGAGCCTGGCGAACGCACCCGGCACAATTGACAGTGACTACAGGGGTCCCCTTGGCGTGATATTGATCAACCTCGGCACCGACCCGGTGATTGTCGAGCATGGCCAGCGCATTGCCCAGGCCGTCCTGGCGCCCGTGACACGGGCCAGCTTCGAAGTTGTCGAGTCGCTGCCGGAAACGGTGCGCGGCGCGGGCGGATTCGGGTCGACGGGGCGCGACTGATGGTGCTGGTCCTTGCCCTGGCCGCGGCGCTGTGGTTTGCGGGGCGGCTCTTTCGGGTTCCCTCGCGGGTTCGCCTCATCCTGATTGCGGTTCTCTACATCGCGGTGCTTTCGATCCAGCTTGTGCTTCCGGCGGGCAGTTCATTGCGCGAAGCCACCGGCGGGTCGGCGACCGCGTGGCTCGTGGCAGGGGCGCTGGCAGCCGCGGTTTGGGGATATTGGCGAGTCTTGCGCCACCTAAGGGGGCGTGTTCGCCCCGAGAACCGGGCCGAGGCGGGCGCCAGTGTTTCGACTGCCGAGGTCGAGCGAAACGCGCGTCACATTGCCCTTCGCGAAATCGGTGGAACCGGACAGAAGCGATTGAAGGACGCCCGTGTTCTGGTGGTCGGCGCAGGCGGCCTGGGCGCACCGGTCCTTCAATACCTGGCAGCCGCAGGCATCGGCAACATCGGCGTCATCGACGGCGACGCGGTCGAGAACTCGAATCTTCAGCGACAGGTAATCCACACGGACGCGCGAATCGGCATGCCCAAGGTGTTTTCTGCGCAGAAGGCGATGGTCGAACAGAATCCTTCCGTCGGCATCCGCCCCTACAACCGGCGGCTGACCCGCGAGATCGCTGCCGACCTCTTCGCGGACTATGACCTGGTGCTTGACGGAACGGATGACGTGGAAACCCGCTACATGGTCAACGAATTTGCCGTGAAGGGAGGGATTCCGTTGATTTCGGGCGCCATCTCGCAATGGGAAGGTCAGGTCAGCGTCTTTGACCCCGCGCACGGAGGGCCTTGTTATGAATGCGTTTTTCCTGAACCTGCGGCACCCGGATTGGCGCCGAGCTGCGCCGAAGCCGGCGTTCTTGGCCCGTTGCCCGGCGTTCTGGGCACGATGATGGCGGTGGAGGCGATCAAGGTGGTTTCAGGGGCGGGAGAGACGCTGCGTGGCAGCCTGCTCATCTACGACGCGCTTTACGGGGACACGCGAAGCATCAAGCTGTCAAGGCGCCCGGATTGCCCGGTTTGTGCCGGAATTCCGGGCTGAACTTGCTCGAAACAGTTTCCTTCTCAAGACGCGAACTTGGTGCTAATGTCCGTTTTTGAGGACAAATCGAGCTGAAGTGGCAATGAAAATGAGCGTCCAAGGCGAAAGGCAACGCCCGCTCAGACTTTCCAACGGTGGCAAACGAGGGGTGCGAACCCAGTTTGGTGCACTGTGCTGGCGGCGGCGCGGCGACGAGATTCAGGTGCTCCTTGTGACTTCACGACGCCGAAAGCGATGGATCATTCCGAAGGGCTGGCCACAGGATCGCGTCACGCCCGCCAAGACCGCCGCGACGGAGGCCTGGGAAGAGGCTGGCGTTGAGGGCAAGGCAAATGCGACATGCCTCGGAATCTTCAGCTACGACAAGACCGTCACGGCGAGGCAGGTTGCGCCCTGCGTGGTCGCCATCTTCCCGATGCGCGTCAAGAAACTGCGCCGGGACTTCCCCGAAGCTGCCCAGCGGAAGCGGAAATGGTTTTCGCTGGCCAAGGCGGCAAAGCTCGTGAGCGAACCGGAACTTGCGGCGATCATAAGGCGCTTCGATCCGGCGAGCGCGTGATCCGCTCTTGCATTGCCAATCGCGCCCGGCAAGCGTAGCAGCGTTGACGCGGTAGGGAGATTCCATGATCCGGTTCGCGCTCAAATGTGCCAATGGCCACGGCTTCGAGAGCTGGTTCGCCTCGAGCGAGAAGTTCACTGATCTCGTGTCGGCTGGCCATGTGACATGTCCGGAATGCGACAGTGCCAGCGTCACCAAGGACTTGATGGCACCGCCTGTGCGCGCTTCCCGCAAAAGGGCCGTCAAGGAAGAGGCAAAGGACGAGACGCCGAGATCCATGGCGGCGGGGACTGACCCTGAAATTGCCGACGCAATCCGCAAGTTGAAGGCGCATGTGGAGGAGAACTCGGATTATGTCGGCGACCGTTTCGTGAAGGAAGCGCGCGCGATGCACGAGGGCACGATGCCGCAACGGTCGATTCACGGAGAAGCGCGTTCAGACGAGGCCCGGAAACTGGTCGAGGACGGCGTGCCGGCACTGCCCTTGCCGTTCATCCCAAGGCAGAAGACCAACTGAAGCTGGCGTTGCGCAGCATCGCTCAGGCAATTGGGTTTGTCTGACGACGCATCCGTTCAGTCGGATGGTCGTGCCATTTCGAACAGGTCCGCAATCCGCGCATAGTCTCGATAGCCCAGTCTTGCCACTGGCTGGAACTTCAGGACATCGAAGCGTCCGCCTGACATGCAGTCGTCGCGCAGGTGGATGCCTGTCACCTCGCCAAGCACCATGCAGTTCGCCTCGCCCCTGAGCCGGACGATTTGCGTGAGCCGGCATTCAAGCGCGGCCGGAGCCCCCTCGACCCGGGAGCATGGAATTGTTTCGCAAGGTGCACTGGCCAGCCCCGCTTGCTCAAACTCGTCCACGTCCTTGCCATAGTCACCTGACGTTGCGTTCATCTGGGTCCGCATCGCGTATTCCACGATGTTGACGCAGAAAATGCCTGTTCGGCGGATGTTGGAGACGCTGTCCTTGGAGTTGTTCTGATCGATCTTTGCGCCACTTGAGGCGAACATGACCTGGGGAGGCTCGTCGGCCACGGCATTGAAGAACGAGTACGGAGCGATGTTGTCCGTTCCATCCACGTCCCGCGACGAAATCCAGCCGACCGGTCTCGGCGTCACGATTGCCTTGAAGGGGTTGCGGGGAAGTCCGTGGCCATCTTCGGGTTTGTAGAACATGCGCCTTCCTCCGAATTTGTGCATCGCCTAACGCATGTGTTACGGGCGCTCCACAACGAATTTCCGGGAGGCGGGCGGTGCACCTCAGCGTGGAAACGGAAGAGGATTGGTGGGAGGTCGAAGCCCTGTTCGATCTCAGCTTCGCGCCGGGGCGCGAGGCGCTTTCGTCATACCGTTTGCGCGACAGCACGGATCCCGTTCGCGATCTCTGTCTCACCGCGCGGGACGAGGACGGCATACTCTCCGGCGCGATCCGGTTCTGGCCCGTGAGGGTGGGCGGAACACCGGCCCTGCTCCTTGGGCCTGTTGCCGTGCATCCGACGAGGCAGGGCGAAGGTGTTGGCGGGCTTCTGATCGAAGGGGCACTCGCAAAGGCCACGGACTGGGAACGCGCGATGCTTGTGGGAGACGCGCCTTACTATGGTCGTTTCGGGTTCAAGCCGCTTGTTGGCGTGAGAATGCCGCCGCCGACAAATCCTGAACGCGTTCTTGGCCGGGAACTGGTCGCACGGGCGTGGAGCGGCGTTACGGGCGACGTGACCCCTTGGGACTAATGCCTGTTGCAGCTCTCGTGCGGGACGTCACCGAGGTCGAAGTTTGCAAGGTCGCCATGTGTGGGCCGAATGACCGACCTCTGGGTGTCGTCCGGTCTTGCCTGGTGCGGCGTGATTCAGGTGAACGCCAGCAACGACTCGCTCATGCAAGCTTGGCACAGAATCCCTGGATGCGAGCCATCGCTTCGGACAGTTGCTCATCCGAGGCGGCGTAGCTAATCCGGAAATTGGGCGAGGTTCCGAACGCGCCGCCAAAGACCGTCGCCACGCCGGTTTCTTCCAGAAGCGCGGAACAGAAATCCTCATCCGTTTCGATTGCCGTGCCACCTGCGGAAGTCTTGCCGATGCACCCGGCAATGGAAGGAAAGACGTAGAACGCGCCATCGGGTACCGGACAGGACACGCCGTCCGTTGCATTCAAGGCGGTCGCAACAAGATCCCGGCGTCTGCGGAAGGCCTTGACGGCATCTTCCAGAAAGCCTTGCGGTCCGTTCAGCGCCTCGACGGCAGCCCACTGGCTGATCGAGGACGGGTTTGTCGTCGATTGCGACTGGATGGTCCGCATTGCAGAGACCAGTTTGGCCGGTCCGCCAGCATAGCCGATCCGCCAGCCAGTCATCGCATAGGCCTTCGAGACGCCATTCACCGTCAGCGTGCGCTCGAAGAGTGCGGGAGCTGCCTGGGCCGGAGTCGAGAACGTATATCCCGGAAAGGCGATGTGCTCATAGATGTCGTCGCTCAGGATCCAGACATTCGGGTGCCGTTCCAGCACGTCCGTCAGGGCTTTCAGCTGATCGGGCGCGTAGCCGGCCCCGGTCGGGTTGGAAGGTGCGTTGAAGATCAGCCATTTCGTCCGGGACGTGATCGCCGCGTCGAGCTGTGCGGGCGAGATCCTGAATCCGTCCTCGATCCTGGTCTCGACGATTGACGGCGTTCCGCCGGCAAGCCGCACCATGTCGGGATAGCTGACCCAATAGGGCGCGGGGACGATCACCTCGTCGCCGGGGTTCAGTGTCGCCATCAGGGCGTTGTACAGGACCTGCTTGCCGCCCGTGCTCACGATGATCTGTTCGGGTGAGTATGCGAGGTCATTGTCCCGGGCGAACTTGGCGGCAATCGCGTCTTTCAGTTCGGCGATCCCGTCCACGGCAGTATAGCGCGTGCGACCCGAGTCGATGGCGTCTTTCCCGGCTTCGCAGATGTGCCGCGGCGTCGGAAAGTCCGGTTCCCCGGCCCCGAGGCTGATGATGTCGCGGCCTTGCGCCTTCAATGCGGCGACGAGGCCTGTCAGCGCAACCGTTGGCGACGGTTTGACACGGTCGAGTGTCGCAGAGAATTGCCGCATGGTCGTCACCGGATGGAACTGGGGCGCAATCGTGATAGAAGGTAGCCTTGCTGTTCACAAGCTGATTGAGGGCGTCATGGAAGACAACGACGGGAAGAACTGGTTTGCGGAGGATGCCGCGACTTTCGGCGACAGGCTTGCAGCGGCAAGGAGCGCCCAAGGCATGACGCAAAGGGCGCTTGCCCGTCGTCTCGGCGTTTCCCTGAAGACCTTGGAGGGTTGGGAGAACGACATACGCGAACCGCGCGCAAACAGGCTGCAGATGCTGGCGGGCGTGCTGGACGTCTCGATTTCCTGGCTGCTGACCGGAGAGGGCCAGGGCGTAGGTTCCGAAACCGAGGCAGGTTCGGTACGAATGAACGAGCTTTTGCACGAAATGCGAATGCTCAGAACCGAGATGCAGCGCTCCGTCGCGCGGCTGGGTGTTCTCGAGAAGCGCCTTGGTCAAGCTGCCGGCGAGGCACATGACCGAGGATCGTGACACTCGACTTCGTCGGTTGGGCATTCGTTCCTGGCGACGAGGCACCAGGGAAATGGACCTGATCCTGGGTCGGTTCTGGGATGAAGCCGGCAATGCGCTCGGCGCATCCGAGCTCGATCTATACGAAGACCTGCTTGGCGAGAACGATCAGGAACTTTACGCGTGGGTCGGCGGGGAGTGCGAGCCTCCCGATCGCTTCGTTTGCCTGATCGCACGCATCAAGGCTCACGGCACGGTCTCCGGGCGGCGCCGGTAGCAAGTTTCACCCTTCGGAAAGCGGCTTCGGCCTGCCATCGACCGGACGGCATCAAGTCCGGCGGCATTTGCGGACAAGCCAGGCCGACTCCGCATTCAATCCGGGCAGCGGGACCGGGGCGCTCCTGGACGTGCTGGACTTGCGCAGGACGTTCCGTGGCAGAACGAAGCCGGAGAGTCCGGTCACCAGTGTCCGACATTCTCCATGCTCGCCCACGGTTCGGCGGGTGGCAGGTGCTCGCCTCGCTGGAGCAACTCGACCGAGACATTGTCGGGCGAGCGGACAAATGCCATGTGACCGTCACGCGGCGGACGGTTGATCGTGACGCCGTTGTCCATCAGGTGCTGGCACGTCTCATAGATGTCATCGACCCGGTAGGCGAGATGTCCGAAATGCCTGCTGTCCGAGGGGAGCCCGTCATCGCCATCCCAGTTGTAGGTGAGTTCGACATCCGCGTTTTCCTGCCCTGGAGGCGACAGGAACACCAACGTGAACCGTCCGCTTTCGTTCTCGATCCGACGCGTCTCCGCAAGTCCCAGGAGCTCGTAGAAGGCCTTCGACTTCTCAAGATCCTTCACGCGCACCATCGTGTGCAGGTATTCGATTCCCATGTGAGTCACTCCCTTCAATCCCGGGCAACCTATCGCATTGTCGGGCGCGCTCAACACCGAACCTCCTGAGCGCGCGACTATGTGTTGTGGCGGGGCGAGACCGCACTATGCTGCGGCTATCCGGTGAATCGAATGAAGCGAGAGCATGGCCAAGGACGCGTTCCAGAATCCCGAAACGGAAATTGCCGAGATGCGAGGGACGACGCAGGCGACACTGCGCGTGACGGCACCAGGGATGGAGGAACATCTCTACACGATCTACCCGGTTTTGGATCACGGGTTTGTCCGGGTCATCGACTACATGGGCGACGATGCTGCGATCACCCAGGCGGCCCGCGTGAGCTACGGGAAGGGAACGAAATCGGTTTCCAATGATGAAGGCCTGATCCGCTACCTGATGCGCCATTCGCATTCGACCCCTTTCGAGATGTGCGAGATCAAGCTGCATGCGAAGCTGCCCGTGTTCGTTGCGCGCCAGTGGATACGCCACCGCACTGCCAACGTGAACGAGTATTCGGCGCGCTATTCGATTCTGGATCGCGAGTTCTACATTCCGAGCCCGGACGACCTTGCCGCGCAATCGACCGTCAACAGCCAAGGCCGCGGCGAGGCGCTGACGGGAGAGGAGGCGGCCCGCGTCCTGGAATTCCTGAAGACCGACTCCATGCTCTGCTACGATCACTATGAGCAAATGATTTCCCATGATGGCCAGATGGGGCTGGCCAGGGAGCTCGCGCGCATGAACCTGCCCGCAAACGTCTATACCCAGTGGTACTGGAAAACGGATTTGCACAACCTCTTCCATTTTCTGCGGCTGAGGGCGGATGCCCACGCGCAATACGAAATTCGCGTGTACGCCGAGGAGATCTGCAAACTGGTCGCTGACTGGGTCCCGTTCGCCTACAGGGCGTTCAGGGACTATCGACTTGGAGGCGCGACCCTTTCGGCATCGGCCCTCGACTGCATCCGCAGGATGCTTGCGGGCGAGGACGTGACGCAGGAGGCGTCCGGCATGTCAAAGGGGGAGTGGAGGGAATTCGAAAGCCTGATTCGCTGATGGCATTCGGTTGATTGCTGCTCCGATTCGCTTGTTCGGAACAGGCCACTTTCAATGTCGCTTCGCGTTCGGCACCGTCCCCTCATGTGTGCAACGCGCTGACAACCATCCAGAACAAGTATGAATCCGCCGATGAGCAAAGCCTCCGGCGGATTCATGAACACTTGCAGTGTCAGTGTTGACTCGTCAGACGGCCTTCAGTTCGTCCGCCATTTGGCGGCCGTCCCGGCCCTCGGCCAACTCGTACTCGACCTTCTGATTGTCGCTCAATCCGGTCAATCCGGCCTTTTGCACGGCAGAGACGTGAACGAACACGTCCTTTCCACCTTCGTCGGGCGCGATGAACCCGTAACCTTTGTGGGTATTGAACCACTTCACGGTGCCAGTAGGCATGGTAGTT
>VXPN01000115.1 GCA_009839535.1 Boseongicola sp. SB0662_bin_57
GACCGGCAGAAGACAAGATGCATGCCTGCCACTGCGACATGTGCCGGGCGTGGACGGGGTCGTCGATGATGGCGGTCAAGGTGTTGCCGGGCGACCTTGAGGCCAAGGGACCGGTCCGGACCCGCGCGACTTCGGCCTGGGCGGAGAGGGCGTGGTGCGATGACTGCGGTTCGTCGCTGTACTACCGCGTAACCGCCTCCGGACCATACCAGGGAGTCGCGCATGTGGCGACGGGACTGTTCAGGAACGCGGGCGGGCTGACGCTTGGCAGCGAGATCTACATCGACCGTCGCCCGGAGGGATACGCGTTTGCGGGCGAATTGCCCGGCATGACCGAGGCGGAAGTCATGGCGAAGTTCGCCGGGGAAGACATCGAATGACCATGCACGACGGATCTTGGGCGGCCGCGGAAGCCGCGCGCCGCAAGCGGGTGGCGGAAAACGGACTCTATGCCGAGGACCTTGAGCGCTCGTCCTGCGGCGTCGGCCTCGTTGTCTCGATCGACGGCAGGTCCTCGCGGAAAGTCGTCGAGAACGGAATCAACGCCCTGAAGGCGGTGTGGCACAGAGGCGCCGTTGATGCGGACGGGAAGACGGGCGACGGGGCCGGCATCCACGTGCAGATACCGGTGCCCTTTTTCCATGACCAGGTGAGACGCACCGGCCATGAACCCCGACAGGACGAGATCATGGCCGTGGGCCAGGTCTTCCTGCCGCGAACCGATTTCGGTGCGCAGGAAACCTGCCGAACCATCGTCGAGACCGAGATTCTGCGAATGGGATACTCGATCTATGGCTGGCGGCATGTGCCGGTCGATGTCAGCGTCCTCGGCGAGAAGGCGAACGCGACGAGACCCGAGATCGAGCAGATCCTGGTTTCCAATTCCAAGGGCGTCGACGAGGAGACCTTCGAGCGGGAGCTCTATGTCATTCGTCGCCGGATCGAGAAGGCTGCGGCGGAAGCGCAGGTCAGCCAGCTCTACCTCTGCTCCCTTTCCTGCCGGTCGGTAATCTACAAGGGCATGATGCTCGCAGAACAGGTCGCCGAGTTCTATCCTGACCTGAAGGACGAACGCTTCGAGAGCGCATTCGCCATCTATCACCAGCGCTACTCCACGAACACGTTTCCTCAGTGGTGGCTGGCGCAGCCGTTCCGCATGCTGGCGCATAACGGCGAGATCAACACGTTGAAAGGCAACGTGAACTGGATGAAGTCGCACGAGATCAGGATGGTCTCGGGCGTCTTTGGCGACACGGCCGAGGACATCAAGCCGATCATTCCGAAAGGCGCATCGGATTCGAGCGCCCTGGATGCGGTGTTCGAGGTCCTGGTGCGCGCGGGCCGAAACGCCCCGATGGCCAAGACAATCCTCGTGCCGGAAAGCTGGTCGCGGCAGGCGGTGGAACTTCCGCAGGCCTGGCGCGACATGTATTCCTATTGCAATGCCGTCATGGAGCCTTGGGACGGACCTGCCGCACTGGCAATGACCGACGGTCGCTGGGTGTGTGCCGGACTTGACCGGAACGGGCTGCGCCCGTTGCGCTACACAGTGACTGCCGACGGTCTCCTGATTGCGGGATCAGAGACTGGAATGGTGCACCTGGACGAGGAAGCGGCCGTCGAGAGGGGTGCGCTTGGCCCCGGGCAGATGGTCGCGGTCGACATCGAGGCGGGCCGGCTGTTCCATGATGCCGAGATCAAGGACCTTCTGGCGGCATCGCAGCCCTTCGGCGAGTGGGTCGAGAAGATCGTGGAGCTTGACGACGTGCTTTCCGGGCTGACCGAGGTGCCGCTGTTCACGGGCCCGGAATTGAGAAAGCGGCAGGTCGCTGCCGGCTACTCGGTGGAAGAGCTTGAGCACGTGCTCGCGCCCATGGCCGAAGACGGCAAGGAGGCGGTCGCGTCCATGGGGGACGACACGCCGAGCGCGGTTCTTTCGAATAGGTACCGGCCGCTCAGCCACTACTTCCGGCAGAATTTCAGCCAGGTGACGAATCCGCCGATCGACAGCTTGCGCGAGTACCGGGTGATGAGCCTCAAGACCCGGTTCGGAAACCTGAAGAACGTGCTCGACCAGGACAGCAGCCAGACCGAAATCCTGATGCTCGATTCCCCGTTTGTCGGCAACGTCCAGTTTGACCGGCTCTGTGCCACGTTCGTTGGGGACATGGTCGAGATCGATTGCACGTTCCCGACGGGAAAGGGGCGTGGCGCGCTGTCGCGGGCCTTGGAGCGGGTGCGGTCCGAAGCGGAAGACGCGGTCCGCTCGGGAGCTGGCCATATCGTTCTGACCGATCACAATCTCGGTGAGGGCAGGGTCGGGATGCCGATGATTCTCGTCACCAGCGCCGTCCATAGCTGGCTTACACGAAAGGGATTGAGAACGTTCTGTTCCCTGAACGTGCGCTCTGCCGAGTGCATTGACCCGCACTACTTCGCCGTTCTTGTCGGTTGCGGGGCCACGACGGTCAATGCCTATCTGGCCGAGGACTCGATCGCCGACCGAATCGAGCGAGGGCTGATAGAGGGCTCGCTTTCCGAGGCGATGGCGCGGTACCGCGCCGCGATCGACACCGGTCTTCTCAAGATCATCTCGAAGATGGGCATCAGCGTGATTTCCTCGTACCGCGGCGGGTTGAATTTCGAGGCGGTCGGACTCTCTCGCGCGCTGGTCAACGAGTACTTCCCCGGCATGCACAGCCGGATCAGCGGGATCGGTGTGAGCGGCATCCAGACCAAGGCGGAACAGATCCATGCATCCGCGTTCCAAGGCGAGAACGTCCTGCCCATCGGAGGGTTCTACAAGGCGCGAAGCACTGGCGAGACGCATGCCTGGGAAGCGACGTCGATGCACTTGCTGCAAGCGGCCTGCCAGCGCGGGTCATATCCGATGTGGCGGCAATACTCGGAAAAGATGCAGGCGATGCCGCCGATACACCTGCGTGACCTGCTGGATTTCAAGCCGTTGGGTGACCCGGTTCCCCTCGAGAGGGTCGAGAGCATCACCTCGATACGGAGGCGCTTCGTGACTCCGGGAATGAGCCTCGGGGCGCTCAGCCCGGAGGCGCACAAGACGCTCAACGTGGCGATGAACCGGATCGGCGCGAAGAGCGACTCCGGCGAAGGCGGCGAGGATCCGGCGCATTTCACTCCGGAACCGAATGGCGACAATCCTTCCGCCAGGATCAAGCAGGTGGCCAGCGGCCGTTTCGGAGTGACGGCGGAATACCTGAACCAATGCGACGAGCTTGAAATCAAGGTTGCGCAAGGCGCCAAGCCCGGCGAGGGCGGACAGCTGCCCGGCGCGAAGGTGACGGACCTGATCGCGCGGCTGCGGCATTCCACGCCCGGAGTCTCTTTGATCAGCCCGCCGCCGCATCATGACATCTACTCAATCGAGGATCTCGCGCAGTTGATCTACGACCTCAAGCAGATCAATCCGCGCTGCAAGGTGACGGTGAAGCTGGTCGCTTCCTCCGGAGTCGGAACCATTGCGGCGGGCGTCGCCAAGGCGATGGCGGACGTCATCCTGATTTCAGGCCACAACGGTGGCACCGGCGCCTCTCCGGCGACCAGCATCAAGTACGCCGGTCTGCCATGGGAAATGGGCCTGACCGAGACGCACCAGGTGCTGGCGATGAACAATCTTCGTGACCGCGTGGTCCTGCGCACCGACGGCGGATTGCGGACCGGCCGCGATATCGTCATGGCCGCCATGATGGGTGCCGAGGAATACGGAATCGGCACGGCGGCACTCATTGCCATGGGATGCATCATGGTGCGTCAGTGCCAGTCGAACACCTGCCCGGTGGGAGTCTGCACCCAGGACGAGCGCCTGCGCGCGAAATTCAAGGGTTCGGCGGACAAGGTCGTGAACCTGATCAATTTCTATGCGCAGGAGGTGCGCCATATCCTTGCCGCGATCGGCGCGCGATCGCTGGACGAGGTCATCGGGCGCGCGGACCTGCTGAGCCAGGTCAGCCGGGGATCGGCGCATCTGGACGACCTGGATCTCAACCCGCTCCTGATCACCGTCGATGGCGCCGAGAAGATCGACTACGACCGGACGCGCGAAAGGGCTTCGGTGCCAGACACGCTTGACGGCGAGATCGAGAAGGATGCTGTGCGGTTCTTTGAGGACGGCGAGAAGATGCAACTCTCCTATGCAGTCCAGAACACGCAACGGACGATTGGAGCGCGCACCTCAAGCCACATTGTGCGGAGATTCGGAATGCACAACGGCCTGCAGCCGAACCACCTGACGGTGAAGCTTCAGGGATCCGCCGGCCAGTCGCTGGGGGCCTTTGCGGTATCCGGACTGCGGCTGGAAGTGTCAGGCGACGCCAACGACTATGTCGGCAAGGGCCTGTCTGGCGGCACGATCATTGTACGCCCGCCGATGGCCTCGTCGCTCGTGGCCGATGAGAACGTGATCATTGGCAACACCGTGCTTTACGGCGCGACAGGCGGACATCTCTTTGCGGCCGGCCGTGCCGGCGAGCGGTTCGCCGTGCGGAATTCCGGAGCCAGGGCTGTTGTCGAGGGCTGCGGGAGCAATGGCTGCGAGTACATGACTGGCGGCACGGCCGTCGTTCTCGGCAGGGTCAGCGCGAACTTCGCGGCGGGCATGACTGGGGGCATGGCCTACCTGCATGATCCCGATGGCGCGTCGATGGCGCTGGTGAACCTTGACACGGTTGTGTGCGTTCCGGTCAGCCAGGGCCACTACATGGACCAGCTCAAGGAGCTTGTGGAGCGGCATCTGGAAGAGACAGGAAGCCGGAAGGCGGCGGCAATCCTGCAGCATTGGGAGGATGAGAGGGGCAATTTCCTCCAGGTCGTGCCAAAGGAAATGCTGGACAAGCTGGCCGTGCCGCTTGACGGGTTGGGTGTGGCCGTGCCGGCGGAGTAGCGACCCACGGAACCACTTTCATTGGCTGCTGAGCAGCGACGTCAGGGAGGTACCATGGCGCTCTGGCGTCCGTGGCGCCGCAGCCGGAGTGGATCAGGTCCATGGCTCTGGAATGTCACGTGAACACTGCATGCGGTCAGCGGTTTCGGGCCAGGAGAAGACCTCCTGCATGATTTGGAGGCGGGCGGCTGTCATGGTGGGAACATTGCCGAGCCAGAAAGATCCACGTCGCCAAGCCTTGCACCTAGGCGGATGACGACAACACGAACAGGCCGCTCCGGGGACAACCTGTGCAGGGAGCCGGCAATCGAGATGGTTCCGGAAGAAAGGGGCGCGACGATACCGGCGACGAACGGCTCAACGTTCCTTCAGCCGTTCAGTGCAGGCTAACCTGAAGCCGGGATGGCGACCGGCACCACGCCTGCGAGGGCCCGGGGCCCAGAATCCGCGCCGCCTACCAAGGCTGCGATTTTTCGTGCTTGACGTGATCGGGCAAATCGTAGGTAAGGCCGCTCTCTTCATATACGGAGATCTGGAGGAGCTGGCTGAAATTGTCCGCCCGGACCATCAACCCGCTCTTCAGATAGCGCTGGAGACGCTGTTTCATGCGGAACCCGAACAAGGTTCCGAAGGTCCGGACCTGGGGATACTGGAAATGCCCGGCCAAGTCGTTTCCAATGAGCGCGCGGGACAGCTTGTATGCAAGGGCGATGACCTGCTTTCGCTCCCTTTCGTCCCGGATGTCCACGATCCCGGGAACCGCGCAGATCAATGCGTTCGCCATCGCTGCCGAGTCCGAATCGGGCGGCGGCTCGCACATGTTTGCAATCCGGTGAATCCTTTCCGCCTCCGCGCCGTCCTCATAAAGGATGGATTCGGGAATGCCCATCAGGTAGCCGGAATAGCGCCATACGTCGAGAATGCTCTCCTTTTCCTCTTGCGTGAAGGACGCTCCCACCAACTGGGAATAGTCGAGGAGCCGCTTTGAAAAGACCGAAATGGCGAAACCGAGATGGGCTGCGCTCAGCGGAATGCCCCAGGCTTCGTCGTTCCATTCCTCGTGCCTCGACAGCAGGCTCCTGATCCGTGCATGCACGAAGCGCACGCGGGTCGAGAGCTTCCACCCGTCCCCGTTCCGCAGCAAGCCGCCGGGAAAAAAGATCTCGAGCAATTGGCGGTTGTTCTGCTGGAGGCGTCTCTTGGTAGCCGCGACACGGCCGGTAATCGTGAACGACTTGGCAATGAGCGTCGCAAACCCTTCCACGAGGACGCCTGCGACGAACGCGACCAGCATAAGGTCCGCATTGGCGTGAAAGGCGCGCACGCCCGGCTGGAAGGCGTCGTAGTCCAGCCAATCCGGATCCCTGAGATCCTCGAAGAATTTGCGCAGCGGCTCCGGCGCGGCCCGCAACTCCGATTCCCGCTGCTCGATCCCCGCCCCGACGAACTTGTGAAGCTTTGCCGGATGCAGCGAATGGAGCTCCTCCATCACCGGATCGAGCTCCGGATCGCCAATTGTGGTGTGCTGGATGTACTTGTCGGCCAGCGCACTGTCGAAACGTCGGGCGTTTTCGTAGCCTTCGACATATGCCAAGGGTGCGTCAATCGAGTCTGCCGCGTTCTGCGTGTGGGCTTTCATATGCGACCGCCGATGGTTTGGTGGATGCTTGGCACGCAATTCAATTCCATGTCAGCCCATTCTGACGACTACCTGAAACCTTCCTGCAACGGATCCATCCAAGCCAAGCGCCGATTTGAGTCGTCCATATAAGCTGGCGTATCACTTTGCACGCTGACCTTCAACACCTGCACTGGCACGGTTCAGAACAACCGCGTCTGGCTGACTCGCCTTTGCGTTTCCATGGCTTCGTGATTTTCCTTTGAAAAACAACAAGCTGGGGACAGCCGTGGGGCAGGAAGCGCAGGGCCTTGAACCAATCTCCGACGGGCTGGATGGCATTCGTGCCCGAAACGCGACCCGTCATGCTTCCATGCAATGTCGGTGATCGCGCTCTCATGCATGAATTGCGGCGGCATGGCACGCATCGAATGGGACCCTTTGGGCGCTCGAACGTTGCGGCTCTGGGTCCTGTCGAACAGGATACTGATCCTGGACGAGGCGCACGGCTACGATCCGTTCATGGAGGAGGAACTGCGTTCGCTCCTGAGATTCCACGCCATGCTTGACGGCTCGGCGGTCGCGATGACCGCCACGCTGCCCGGGAAGATGCGCGACGGCTATGCCGAAGCGTTTCAGCGCGGGCTCGGAATGCGGCGGCCGACGCAGATTGAGGGAGACGCCTACCCTCAGCTGTCTCTGGTTCACGGCAAGCAGGTCGAAACCTGCGCCCCTGCCCCGGTACCGGAGACCTGCCGGAAGATTGAGGTGGAGCGTGTCGACGCCGGAGCGGCCATGGAGCGAATCCGGGAAGGCGTTGAGCAGGGCGCCGCCTGCGTATGGATCCGCAACGCCGTGGATGATGCCATCGCTGCGGTGAAGGCTCTGGAGTGTCAAGGGATCCAGGCCGATCTGCTCCACGCGCGTTTCATGGTTGCGGACCGGCTGCGCAAGGAAGAGGCGCTGCAGGCGCGGTTCGGTCCCGACGGGACCGGGCGCCGAGGCGGAGTGCTGGTGGCGACACAGGTCGTTGAAGCCTCGCTGGACCTGGATTTCGACGTGATGATCAGCGACCTTGCCCCGATCGGTTCGCTGATCCAGAGAGCGGGAAGGCTTTGGCGGCACATGGACCTGCGACCGATCGAAGGCCGACCGGTTCCGGGCCCGTCACTGCAGATCCTTTCGCCCGACCCGGAAGCGGTGGAGGATGGCCAGTGGCTGCACAGGGTGCTGGATGCCGGTGCGTGGGTCTATCCGTTGACAGACCAGTGGCGAACGGCGCGCGCGGTGTTCGGAGCCGGGGCGATCCGGGAACCGGACGGCCTGCGCGACCTGATCGAGGCGGTTCACGGCCCCGATCCGGAAGAGGTGCCGGAAGCCATGAGACGCGCGGAGCAGGACAGTCTCGGCAAGCTGATGATCGAGCGGCAAATGGCGAAGAACCAGTTGCTGTTGTCGACCCATTGCGACGGCCAGCTTCTTGACTATCTTGCGGCTGCGCAAAAGGTCTATGACGACGAGCGGCTGACAACCCGCCTTGGCATTCCGCAAGTGACGCTGCGGCTGGCACAGTTCGACGCAAACGGCCTCGAACCGCTTGCCCACAGCTGGGAAGATTCCGAGGTGCAGATGTCCCGCGCGCGCTACGAGAAACTGGGCGGTGTGGACCAGAAATCGCCGGAGATTGTCAGGTTGAAGTCATCGTGGCCGGACTGGAAGCGCTCCACGGTCCAGATCGCCGTCGTGGGGAAGGAAGGCACCATAGCAAAGGAGTTGCGGTATGATTCCCGACTGGGATTGTTGGCAGGAACTTCGAACTGATGATCTGCCAGCGACAGCGATGGAATGCATGCTTCCCGAAATTGAGGGCAAGGCCGTTACTACATGTAGGGGTCAATCAGGGAGCAGTTCTTCGCGAGGAAGGCTTCAGCCGACACGCCCTCCGTCGGGTCCACGGGTTGCGCGCCGCTTTCGCGTTGACGCTTGAGCGCGGTCACGCCGTCAACAGGCGCGGAGGTCCGCAATCGACATGCACGAAGCAGGGATGGCGGCCGGCGCCGCCAGTCCCGTCCAGCACCTTGGCCTGGAGGTGCAGCGAGTTCCTTGAGGCGCCGAACCCCGCGCGCCGCAGAATGTCGTTGGCTTTCCGCCCATGTTGAGTGCAACATTTTGAATTGCGCTTTCGTGAAGTGCACGTCTTTCGGAAGCCTGGTTCCTTTGCATGCTGTAGCCGCCCCTTGACGCTTGCAACTGGCACACTGAGTTCAACGCTGCCCATGCCTTAAGGGACTGCTCCGCGGCCTGCCCTGACTGTCCCTTCAGTCACACGGTCTTGCGCGCGCCGGATCGCTCCCATACGCTCCCGAACCGATTGGACAACAACCATTGCGGGAGGAGTTCCGTGGCCGGATCCCGTGAATTCCACCGCCGCTTCGGATTGCAACCCTGAAGTGGACTTTCACAGACCTCGCGTCCGAACTCCCAAATCCAGTGCCATAAAAGGACAGAACAATGCCAGAAAACGTAGCTGTCTCAGCAAGCGACAGACAAGGATTTGACCGTCGCTTCTATGCGAACAACCCTGACCTGACCGTCTTTCGGCCGACTTCAAGCCAGGATGTAGTTGCCGCAATGCAATCAATTGCCGCGAACGATCCCGCGGCCGTTGGACATAAGGTCCAGATCGCCTGCGGCCGGCATTGTTACGAAGGATTCGTCTACAACAGCGACACAAAGTACATGATCGACGTTACCGGGCTCCGGCAGTTCGGGACGGTTTCCTTGAATGACCGGACTGACGTTGTCTGCATTGGCAGTGGATACGGCAACTGGGACATGTACCGCATGATGCAGAACGTCTACGGAAAGACCCTTCCGGCAGGTTCCTGCTATTCGGTCGGTTTGGGCGGCCATCTCACCGGCGGGGGATACGGAGTGCTGTCTCGCCTGGCCGGTCTGACCATAGACTACATCTATGGCTTCGAAGTCGTAATGGACAATGGTCAGGGAGGCCCGGAAGCGAAAGTCGTAACCCGTGACAGCACCGAACAACAAGATCTGGACATCTATTGGGCTCTGCGCGGAATTGGCGGCGGCCAGATAGGCGTGATCACGAAGTACTATTTTGTGCTGGGCGAGCTCCCGACTTCCCCGAGCCTCATGGCAACAACGTCCTTCGGTTGGGATTGGGACCAGGCCAGCACACGTCTCACCGAGCAGCAATTTGTGGATCTGGTCAACACCTTCTACTCCATTTTCTGCAGTCAAGATGAAGATACATGGAAAGTTTGGGCTGCGTTTCACGCAAATCATGTCGAGTCAGGCAGGCTCTCGTGTCCGGCCATTATCTTCAATCCGGCGAATTCAGGTGTCAGTGACGAGGAGTTCCGCCAAGAAGTTGATCTCCTGATTTCTGACTGGACCGAGAAATTCAATGCTGTTGTTCCGCTTACGGCGGAGGACCATCCAATCAACGGTCATCCTTGCATCTCTTCACGAAGCCTGATCGGGATCGCCACTCCTGAAGAAACAGGGCAGCCAGCCGCTCGTTTCTTCAGTTACATCGACGGGACCCAGCAACTGAACGGGTCGGGAGAAAACCAGCACGGCAAGTACAAGTCCGCTTACCATAACTTCATTATAGAGGCTCAGATGCTCAGCGCCATGTACAAGGGCCTGACGACAAGTGTTGAAGGAATCGATCTTTCCCAGGCGCGTGTTCAGATGGATTCCTATGGCGGCAAGACAAACGAGATCGGTTCGGGCGAGACCCCCATTCCACAACGCAGTTCCACGGTGAAATTGCAGTACCAGACATATTGGAAGACACCGGGCATGCTTCCCTGTCAGACAGACAAGGAGGTCGAGGAAAAGCAACTGGACTGGATCAACACGATGTATTCGAATGTGTATGCAGCCACGGGCGGCATCCCGGTCAACCAGAACAATCCGGCGGTTGATGATGTCGTAACCACCGATGGATGCTACTTCAACTATCCCGACATCTACATCGGCAGCAGAGTCGAAGAGACTCCAGACGTCGAGCAAGCTTGGGAACTCTACTTTGGCAGCGCCAATTCCGAACGACTTCAGAAAATCGCGGCCGAATGCAACCCGTCGGGCTGGTTCACGAACTCGCAGACGTTCCAGTACAAGTGACCGATGGCCGGGCTGCTGTCAGTTCCGGCTCAGGAAGCTGCATGGCTCCCGAAGAAAACGGCATTCTGCGGCGGGACCGTGCCAGGCGCAATCGATCTTCGGGGATTGCATAACTATGGAAACCTTGCTATGTGACGACACTCGCAGGCAGTCGTTCAGGTGAAATGTGAAAGACGGCGGCATCCCTAGGAAACGTGTGGGCGCAATCGACAGGGCATTGCAGATACTCGATGTCCTTACCGAGCGCGTCGAGCCGATGAACGCCTACGAACTGGCGCGCAAGGTGGGGGCGCCTGCCTCGACCGTCTACAAGATCACCGAAGAGCTGGTCGACCGCTCGATGCTTGTGCGCGACAAGGACGGCATGCTGTGGCTCGGGCCACGCCTCATGCGGTACGGCTTGACCTGTCGCGCAAGGATGGATGCGTTTGCCGACGCCAAACGGGAAATGGAGCGGCTTTGCGCGGAGGTCGGGGAAACGGTGCAGATCTGCGTGCGCGACGAGGACATGATGAGCGTCATAGGAATGGTCCGCGGCAAGGGGCATTTCAACGTTGCGTCCGAGGTCGGGACGCGGGTTCCGCTGAACTGGACGGCATCTGGCCGTCTGCTGCTTGGGCATCTTCCGGCCGAGGAGCGGCGCGAGATCTTCTCCCTTACGGCCCGGCCTTCCGAGACCGGGCTGGCCGAAACCGACCCGGACCGGCTGACTCAAGTGTCGGGTGACGAGTTCAAGGCACGGGTTGCCGTTCAGATGGGTGCATCGGAATATGCCGTTGCCTGCATCGCGTCACCCATCCGTGACGAACGAGGGGCATGTTTCGCCACGATCTCGATCGTGCTGCCGGAATCGCGCGCGCGCGCGGAGCTGCCGCGATTCATCCAGGCTGTGACCAGGGCTGCAGGAAACGTTGACCGCACCGCATTGCCAGGCTGATGCCTTCGCTTGCCGCCGAATGGCGGCAGTTCCTGCAACGATGACGCGATCAAGCCCGGCCGTCGCAGACGGCGCGGAGCCATGGCGGCGTTCGACGAGGGATGGATGCAGTCGCCGGCGCGGTCGCGGCGACATGGACGTCAAGAGGCCCTATTCCCCTGCATCGCCCCAGGAAAGGTACCCGTCCGTTCCGCCGTTACGCGCCGACGCAAGGTCTTTCGGGAGCTGACCGAGCGCCTCATGATTCGTCAGCAATTCGCGAAGCGCGCTTGCCACGACCTCTGCCTGACCGGGCTTGAGATTGCACGGATCGAGCTGGAAGCAGCCAAGCTCCACCTCGTGATTGCGCACGATTATCGGCGTCTCCCGGCAGGCCAGAGCGCATGCGATGCCAGAGGCATCCGCTCCCAGCACCCTGGCGTCTATCGTCACCTCCAGGCGATCGAGCGGATTGCCGGTGGGGTCGGCCACAGGTCTTGCCGTGACCCCGTCGATTCCTTCCAGCGCCGCGCTCCAGAGGTCCAGTGCCGCTCGTTCCCGCTCCCTGATCCCGGCGTGATCGCGCGTCTCCCAGGCCTCAAGTGCGACGATCGCGCCGGCGATGCTCTCCTTGCCGATCTTCATGCCCCGGCCAATGCCGATGTTTTGCAGGTAGGCGGCGCGCACCAGATCGCGGCGACCCGCAACGATGCCGGATGTCGGGCCGCCAAGGAACTTGTGGCCTGAATAAATGACCAGGTCCGCGCCATCGGCCAGGAATCCCCGTAGGTCGTATTCCGATGCGGCATCCACGATCACCGGCACGTCAGCTTCGCGGGCGATCTCGGCAAAGCGATTGAGAGGCACCTGCCCGTAGTGGACCACATGATGCGAAACGACGTAGAGAGCGGACGAGACTTCCGGTCCCATGGCTCTCCGAAGCGAATGGTCGGTGCACAGCGTCGATTGACCGGCAGGCACAATTTCGGCACCGGCCAGCTCGACTGACTGAGACAATGGCGCGCCATAGTGGCAAAGATGGCCCAGCTGAACCGCGACCTTGGATCTTGGGCCGGGATTGCATGGCAGTCCCTCGGCGCGACCGGGATCCATGCCAGTCATGCATCCCGCGACAGCCAGGCTTATCCCGGCCGAGGCGGACGCCGTCATGAACCCGGCCTCCGCGCCGGTCAGCCGTCCGATCACCTGGCTCGCATGGGACTGCAATTCATGCATGTTGACGAAATGGCCCATCATCGCGGCGGTGGCCTCGCGGACGGCACGGGATGAAATCGAGGCTCCGAGGCCGGTCATCGTGCCGGACACGTTGATGAGGGGGGTCAGGCCAAGGGGAGGTGCGTCCGTCATTGCGATGTCTCCAGCGAGAAGATGCCTTCAATCTCCACGGTTATCTGATTGGGCAGCGATCCCACCCCGAAGGAGGACCGCGCATGAACGCCTTGGGGACCGAACACTTCCGCGAGCAGCGTGGAGGCTCCGTCGATCACGTAAGGATGTTCCTCGAACTCGGGCGTCGCGTTCACGAGACCGAGGAGCTTGATCACGCCCGTGACCGCGTCGAGCGTTCCGAGCGTGGACCTGAGCGCGGCAAGCATGTTGATCGTCACCAGCCTGGCATGCCCTCGGGCTGTCTCGGCATCGATGTCGCGCCCGACCTTGCCACGCAGCAGCGTGCCGTCGGCCGTCACGGAACCTTGCCCCGACACGTACGCCAGGCCTGCATGCAACCGGACGTTGCAGAATGCGCCTATGGGTGAAGGCGGCCCGTCGGGAACCTTGATTCCAAGCTGGGCAAGCCTGGCTTCCGGGGTCTGGATTTCAGTCATTGGCTTCAATTTTCCTGCAGTATACGTGATGGGCTGCACCGACATGGCGCGGAGCCGGAACCTCTGCGGCGCAAAGGCTGTCACCCAGCGGGCAACGGGTACGGAACACGCAGCCGGTGGGCGGGTCGAGCGGACTTGGAATGTCGCCGGTCAGAATCACGCGATCGCGGGCCGCCGCTGGATCCGGCAACGGCACCGCCGAAAGCAGGGCCTGCGTGTACGGGTGGCCTGGACCGGAATAAAGCGGGCGCGCAGGGCCGATTTCGGCGATCCGGCCCAAATACATCACGACGATCTGATCGCAGAGGTATTCCACGACCGACAGGTCATGGGCGATGAACAGCATCGTCAGGTTCCGTCGCTCGCGCAGTTCCAGCAGGAGATTCAGGACTTGCGCCTGGATCGAAACGTCAAGCGCAGAGACGCTTTCGTCCGCCACCACAAACTCGGGCTCCAGCGCCAATGCACGGGCGATGCCAATGCGTTGCCGCTGGCCACCTGAGAACTCGTGCGGAAACCGGAGCATCGCGTCTGGCGAAAGGCCGACCTCTTCGAGCAGCTCTGCGACCTTCTCCTTCCGTTCGGCAGACGTGCCAATGCCGTGAGCTCTCAGCCCCTCGGCGACAATGGATCCCACTTTCAGACGCGGGTTCAGCGACGAGACCGGATCCTGAAAGATGATCTGCATGCGCTTACGCGCCGTGCGCAGCGCCCTGGCGTCGAGCGCGTTCAGGTCGGCGCCGTCGAATATCGTCTGCCCCTCGCTGGGCTCGATCAATCTCAGCAGCGCGCGGCCAAGGGTGGTCTTGCCCGATCCGCTTTCGCCCACAAGCCCGGTGATGGAGCCTCTCGGAATGTCAAAGCTGACGTTGCTGACCGCGTGAACCGTGCCGCGCGGCGTGTGGAACCGCTTTGACAGATTGCGGATCTGCACAAGGGCGTCCGCGGTGACAGCTTCAACCATGTGATGCTCCAACAGGGTTGACGCAGGCGACAAGATGGCCTTCGGCGATCTCGCGAAGGGCCACCGGCGAAGCGCAGGCATCTCCTGCGCGCGCGCATCTTGGGGCGAAGGCGCAGCCGCCGGGCATGGCATGCAGCGACGGAACCGTGCCGGGGATGGGAACCAGGCGCTCCCGTTCGGCCCGGCCCGGCCCGGGTATCGAGGCCAGCAGCCCGGATGTATAGGGGTGCCTGGTGGCGGAAAAGAGCGTCCGGGCATCCGCCTGCTCGACGATCGCGCCCGCGTACATCACCGCCACGTCATCGGCCATTTCTGCAACGACGCCCATGTCATGCGTGATGAACAGGATCGACATGCCCAGGTCTTCCTGCAGTCGCCGCATGAGGTCGAGAATCTGCGCCTGAATGGTCACGTCAAGCGCCGTTGTGGGCTCGTCGGCAATCAGCAGCGCCGGATTGCATACCAACGCGACTGCGATCATTACACGTTGCCGCATGCCACCGGACAATTCGTGGGGATAGGTGTTGAACCGGGTCGCGGCGGCAGGAATCTCGACAAGTTCAAGCATCTCGATAACGCGTCTCTTCCGTGCAGCCGCATCCAGGTCGGCATGCAGGATCAGCATCTCGCCGATCTGGTCGCCGATCGAAAAGAGCGGGTTGAGAGACGACATCGGCTCCTGAAAGATCATGGCGATCTCGGCCCCGCGCAGTGCGCGCATCGCATCCTGTCCGGCGCTCTCGATCTGCACCTGCAAGTCGCTGCGGGTCCGGTACGTGATCGAACCGCCCGAAACGGACCCGTTGCGGGGCAACAGCCCCATGACGGCGAGTGCAGACACCGATTTCCCCGAGCCGCTTTCGCCCACAAGGGCAAGGGTGCGTCCTTTCTGCAAGGAGAACCTCACGTCCCGCAGGGCGGTGACCGACGACCCCCGCGAGCGGAATTCAACCTCCAGGCCGCGCACGTCGAGAATGGTCTCGTTCATGTGCCTCTCCGCGACGCGGCTTCCGCCGATGAGCCGAGAATGGTCATGCGAGGCTCGAAGACTTTCGTGATCGCGACCGTCGCCCCCCGGCTGTCCGTGGCCATCAGTTCGCTGTCGACCAGGTCGAACAGGGTCAGGTCCGCCCGCTCTCCCGGCACCAGCCCGTTTCGCGCACCCAATCCGAGAACCGACCGAGGACGCTCCGTCACGCCGGCAACCACCTCTTCAAAGGGCAGGCCCACGGCCAGCAGCTTGCTCATCGTCGTGGCCAGATCATGCACCGGCCCTCCGATGTTTCGCCTGTGCAGGTCGGTTGAAATCGAAAACGGCAGCAGGCCGTCGGCCATCGCCCTGCGTGCGGTCTCAAAGCAGAACGACGCCTCGCCATGACCGATGTCCATCAAGACGCCCTCCTCGGCCAGACGCCTGGCCTGCGACAGCAGCGCCGGGGTGTCAGAGATCGATCCCGCCCGTTTCCCGTTGAAGCAATGCGTGACGATGTCGCCGGGACCGAGGATGTCGAAGACCTCGTCAATCATTGGCAACGGCTCTCCGACGTGCACCATGAGCGGCAAGTCCAGAATCTCGGCCACGCGCTTGGCAATCCTTGCCGGACCGATCCCCCAGGCGCCCGTGATCACGCCGGAGGCACGAACCTTGATGCCGCAGATGACATCTGCATTGGCTTCGGCGACTTCAAGCGTTCGGTCCACGTCGACGAACCTGAGATCGATCAGTTCGGGCACCCTGTTGCAGGCGACAAGCCCGATGGACCCGATGTTGAGAAAGGCCCTGACCGTTTCGGCCTGCCGTTCGATCACGTGTTCCCGCAGCCCGTGAAACGTCGCTTCGCCCGCCGATCCGGCATCCGCCATGGCGGTCACGCCTGTCGGGCGGCCCGCTTCGGACGCGCGAACGGATATGTCCGTTCCGCCATGCCAGACATGCACATGCAGGTCGCACCATCCGGGTGACAGATAGGCGCCGTCTGCATCAATCACGTCGGCCCCGGGGTGGGGTGTTTCCGTGACCAGTCCGTTCCCGTCCATGTGGATTTCCGAAGGAGGGGCGTCAAATCCCACCGGACGGAAATTCCTGAGCGTGAGGGTCATGTCAAATGTCCTTTGCCAGGCGAGGATCAAGCGCGTCACGCAACCCGTCCCCAATCAGTTGAAGGGCCAGGACCGAGACCGAGATGGCCAGCCCGGGGAAGAGAATGAGGAACATGGCCTGGTCGAGATATTGCCGGCCTTCGTTGACCATTGTGCCCCAGGTCGGGGTCGACGGGTCTATGCCGACGCCCAGAAAGCTCAGCCCCGCCTCGGCCAGCATCGCATAGGCGAAAATGAAGGTCGCCTGGACGATGATCGGCGAAATGATGTTGGGCAGCACATGGCGCACCATGACCGAAGGGGTCGACACGCCCAGCGCGGTTGCGGCCTCGACAAAGGGAAGCTCGCGAATGACAAGCGTCGAAGCCCGGACGATTCGGGCAATTCGCGGCGCATAGACAATTGACAGCGCGATGATCACGTTGACGGCGGACCCGCCGAGGATCGACACCAGCGCAATGGCCAGCAGGATGTCGGGGAACGCCATCATGGCATCGACAAGACGCGACAGCGGCCCGTCAAGCCGATGGAAGAAGCCGGCACAAAGGCCGATCGCTATTCCGACAACGGAAGAGAGGGCCGCAACGCCCAGCCCGACGCCGAGCGAAACACGGCCGGCGTACAGCAGGCGTGACGCAACATCCCTTCCAAATGCATCGGCGCCAAGCCAGAACGTCATGCCGGGCTCGGTCAGCCGCGCACGGACGCTCATCCTGGCGGGGTCATCCGGCGCCACCCAGGGCGCGCACAGGCAAAGCAGGGCAATGGCTGAAAGGACGATCGTCGCAAGAAGGACGGCCCGCCGCGAAAAGAGCAGGTCGAGGAACCTTGCCTCCATGGGCGTGGAGGGTGTCCGCGACATCAGTACCTCACCCGCTTGTCGACGAGAAGGTATGCAAGATCGGTCAGCAGGTTTATCAGCACGTACAGCGACGCCACCACGATCAGCGTTCCCTGGATGACGGGATAGTCCCGACGCAAGACTGCGCTGACCACGAGATTGCCCATTCCGGGGATGTTGAACACACGCTCGGTCACCACGGCACCGGACACCAGCAATGCAAAGGTAAGCCCGATCACCGTGATTATCGGAATGGCGGCGTTCTTCAGCGCGTGGCGCAGCACGACACGCGCTTCACCCATGCCCTTGGACCGTGCGGTGCGGATGTAGTCCTCGCCCAGGATGTCCAGCATCGACGCGCGGGTGAAGCGCAGGATAAGGGCGGAATTGACGATGCCGAGCACGATTGACGGCAACAGAAGATGCCGCATCCGCTCCCAGAAGTGTGCATCCGGCCCGCCGTAGCCGGCTGCCGGGAACCAGCCGAGGTCGGTCGCCAGGTATCGTTGAAGCATGAGCCCGGTCCAGAAGCTTGGCACCGATGCGGCCAGCATGGCCGTGCTGATCGAGGCCTGGTCAAGGAACGAGCCACGGCGATAGGCAGCATAGTTTCCGATCGGAACAGCGATGACCAGCGCTATCGCCAGCGAAAAGAGAGAAAGGAAGACTGTCGGCTCCGCGCGTCCCAGCAGCACCTGGGTTACCGGCTGCTTGAAGAAGATCGACGTCCCCAGGTCGCCGCGGACCGCATTTCCAAGGAACTTGAGGTACTGGACAACTATCGGCTGGTCGAGCCCGAGCTGCTGACGAAGCTCTGCGGCATCCTCGGCCGTCGCCTCGGGTCCGAGCATGAGTGCGGCCGGGTCACCCGGGGCGAGGCGGACAATGAAGAACGCGATCGTCAGAACAAGGAATATGACGACAGCCATGCCCACAAGCCGACGTGCAAGATAGCTGCGCATGAGTGATTCCGGCGGTTTCGGGGGCCGGTCAGGCCGACCCCCGGAACCCTACTTCAATTCACCTGTGCGTTCCAGAAGAACGGCCATGGCGTCGCCGTGACGCCTTCAAGCCCTTTCGCCCCGCCCATCAGCGCGTTGAAGCCACCGATCTTGATGAATCCGACATCCTCGAACACCTGGTTCTGCAGCTGCGCAAACAGCTCCCGGCGCGTCTCAGGATCCGTTTCCGTCGTGAACGCGGCAAGAATGGCGTCCTTGTCCGGGTTTGACCACCCAAGGCGGGACGTCCTTGAATAGAGGCTGGTCAGTGCGGGCTCGGGCAGAAACGGCGAGTGCGTGATGTAGATGTCCCAGAGCGCCGGATCGTTGCGGCGCTGGCCCAGGGTGGCCCAGTCAACCACGTCCATCTGGACCTCGAACCCTGCCGCCTCGAGCGCCACCTTGGCGACTTCGGCCATCTTGAAGTGGAACTCGTACTGGCGTGACGTCAGGATCCTGAGCGGAGTCCCGTCATAGCCCACGCTCTGCAGCAGCTCCGCCGCCTTGGCCTGGTCGTTCTGGTTGAACATGTCGGCTCCGGCGTCGCTTCTCCACACCCAGCCCTCGGGGTAAATCGGCCCGTCGACGATGAAGAAACTGTCATCGCCAAAGGCGGCGAACAGCATGTCGTCGATCGGCAGGGCGGCCTGCAGCGCCTGGCGCTTGGTCCTGTCAGTCAGGAGACCGGCCTTGTGGTTGATCGCGAAGATCGGCCAGCCGAACGGTTTCAGCAGGATCGGGTCGGCCGTGTCGGAGGACTCCAGACGCGCAAGGCTCTCGGCAGGCAACCCGTCCGCGAAAGCCACTTCACCGGCCAGAAGGCTCTCCACCCGCGTATTGGCGTCCGGAACGGGCACGAACCGGATCTCGTCCGGCACCTGGTGACGCGCGCCCGCCGCGCCGTCCGAAGGCTCGCTGCGCGAAGAGTAGCCGTCAAAGCGCACCAGTTGCAGGTACTGGTCCGGCACGTGCTCGGCAATCATGTAGGGACCGGTCCCGACAATCGTGTCGATCGTGTCGCCGATGATCTCCTCGGGATAGATCGCGGCGGCGGAGTTCGAGAATGCCAGCAGCGACAGGAGCGGCGAATAAGGCTCGTTCATCGTTATGGTGACTTCGTGGCTGCCGGTGGCCTCGACCTCGGCGACCCTGTCAGCCACGCCCTTTCCGCGCGGGGAAACCTCCAGCCAGCGAATGAGGGACGCGACCACGTCATTCGCATCCATCGTCGAACCGTCGTGGAAGGTGACGCCTTCGCGAACGCCGATCGTGTAGGTTTTCCCGTCCCCGGAAATCGTCGGCAGATCGGTCGCCAGAAGCGGCGCGATGTTCCAGCCCGAGTCAAACGTGTACAGCGTTTCCACGAAGTGCTGCGTGACGATGGAGACGACATCCTTGGTGGACATCATCGGATCAAAGGTGTCGGCCTCGCCGATGATGGCAACGTCAATCGTTTCCGCATGTGCGGGCGCAAGCGCGACGGCGCCTGTCAGCAATGCGGCGAAGAGGGATCTCTTCGCGGGGGTTGTGGTCATTGAGAGCATAAGGATCTCCACAGTTATGTCAGTCGATACCTAAATATGTTAGTGAAGGGCGCAGGGGCCGTCAACGAAAATTCCGATGCGGATCGAACATGCCAGAAACACGAAGCATCCGCAGGAGAAACCGGGATTCGCAGCGGAGAGCCGGCCTTGGAACGGTGTGCCTTCTGCTTCTTGCACAGGGTTCGTGCGTGTGAAACCGGGCGGGAAAGGCCTTGGGACACGCCAGCGGGAATCCGGAAATGACGCTGGAAACCCGCGGCTGCCCTCCGGATTGGCGCTCGGACAGCCGTGCCGTCCGGCGGACCGGCCTGACGGCACTTCAGGTCACTCATGGTGATCGGCGAGAAAGCAAATGCTGCTGGGTGACCGGACTGCAATCCCGGCAATTCTTCGGACAACTGGCAACGGCCGGAAACCGACCTCGAACAGGATGCAGCTGTCACTGTCCTGGTTGGCCGAGATCAGCCAGCGCCCGCAGGGCGAGAATCTGCAGTCCCTCGGTTTCGTGCCGCCACTTGGAATGGTCAGGCACCGCGTGAGCGAGCCGTCACGAGGGTCCGTTCGGAAGACCGAAATCGAGTCGTCGCCTCTGTTTGTCACCGCGAAGTGGACCCCGTCCGGGTGCATGCTGAGGCCAGATGCAGTGTTGCCGGTCTTCGATGACGCCATGACAGGATCCCGCGACGACAGTCTGGCCCGGTGCCTTATGGCGCCATCCCGCCATTGCAGGATCGACACTTCGGACGACAACTCGCTGACCAGCACGACGGCTTGGCCGCAGTTGCTGAATGCGAGGGTTCGCGGACCGGAGCCGGATGGAGCCCGCCACGTGACGGGCATCCCGCAAGCACCGGTCTGGTGATCGAACGGATAGACTGCCAGTTCGTCCGTTCCCAGGTCGGGGACCAGCAACCGTCGCCCGTCCGGAGAGAAGAGTGCTGCATGGGGATGGGATCCGGTCTGCCTGACAGGATGGGGCCCGCTTCCCGACCGCAGGATTTCGCTACCTGAATCAGGATCGAAGTCTCCACTGTCCGAGATGCCCTTCACGAGGACATTGCCCGAGTCGTAGCAGGCACAGGCGATCCAGCGGCCTGATGGATGGAGATCGACGTGGCATGGAAGACGGCCCTCGACAGGAATCCTTGCCGAGACGCGCAAACGGGTGCCCGACCGGGACAGCTCCAATGCAACAAGCGCTGCCCGGCGGTCGGCAGCTTCAATTGTCGCGTAAACCCTGCGGTGGGCTGCCGAATGGCGAAGATAGCTTGGATTCAGGAGAGTTGCCGAGTTGATGTGCCGAAGGGCGCCCTCTCCGGAAAGGCCAATTTCCGATATGCCGTTTCCCCGGGCCCGGAAGTCACCATAGGATTCGGTGTAGGAACCTACGGCAAACCGGAAGGAAAGAACTGGCGGAAGGGCAGTCGATCCCGGATGGCCCATCGGTTGCCGCCGTCAGCCTCTTGAGGTCGAAGGGGCGCTGGTGGACCCGTAGACACTGAGGGTGGGCTTCAGTGTCAGGTAGATTGGAGGTCCGTTGTAGACACCCGAAATCCTGTCGCTGAGCACGCGGAAGGTCAGGCTGCCCAGCGTCTGCGGCTGGACATTGACGCTGGTGAGGAGAGGATCCATTGAACGGGCGATGATGCTGTCATTCACGCTGACCACTGACACGTCCCCGGGAACGTTCAGTCCGGCGTTTCGCAAGCCGCGCATGATGCCGATGGCCGTGACGTCGTTTCGAACGAAAACGGCGGAAAACGCCGTCCTGTCCGCCACGAGCGCTTCGACCGCGCGCTGCCCGGCCAGTTCCGAAGGTTCGTCCTGCATGCGGGCCAGCGAACGGTCGCGCGCGATGCCGGCCGAGACCAGTGCATCGCGATATGCCGGCAGCATCGAGAATCCTTCCAGCCTCGGCGCACCTTCGACATAGGCAATCCTGCTGTGCCCCAGTTCGACGAGATGCCGAACGGCAATTCGCGCCGCTTCGTAATGGTCGATCCGGACACCGTCGGCCTCAATGTCGTTAGGCCACCGGCCGAGATACACCAGCGGCTTGCCCGAGCTGACAAACTGCAGGGCCGCCGTGGTGGGGCGCTCGACCATGCTCGGGACCACGATGGCGCCGCGTATCGATGCATCATCGGCCATCGCCGAAAGCCTTGCGTTCTCGCTTGCCACCACGTAGTCGGACTGGCTGGTAATCAGATCGTAGCCGCTTCCTCGAGCGGCGCGCTCGATCCCGTCAATCACGTCGGCATACAGCGGATTGGAATAGGTGGGAATTATGAGGCACAGGACCGTTCCGGATGACGGGCTGGAAGCGAGCGGACCGCCTTCCGCCTTGCGCACGTACGTTCCGCTTCCGGCACGCCTGACAACAACCCCTTCGTCGACGAGAAGCTGAATCGCCCGCCGTACCGTCGTTCGCGAAACCTCGTGCTTCAGCATGAGCTCGCGCTCGGACGGAATCGCCGTCTCGGGCCAATACACCTTCTTGACAATGTCATCACGAATGGCCTTGGCCAGCCATCTGGTCTTGTCACGCGTTCCAATTGGTACCACGGCGGCCTGACGGGCGGAGATATTTGACATAGGTATCAAACCGGTTGTATGATCTGCGACATTGCCAGACCAGATGCTAGCACGGAGGTACTACCAGATGAAAGCCCTGATGACGGCGGCAGCGGCGGTCCTGATTGCAGGCACCGCAGCTGCACAGGACTCCTACACGTTCAGAATGCCTAGCTGGATGTGGGAGGAAGGCATAGTCGGCGAGTGGAACAAGGACCGCGTTGCGGCATTTGAAGCCGCTAATCCCGGAATCTCGGTTGACAAGACGCTCATTCCGAACACCCATTACGAACAGACGCTGATCACGCAGATTGCGGCCGGCGATGTCCCCGACTTTATGCCCGTGTTCACGAACATGCTGGCACCGATGATCGATGCGGGCATCCTTGCGCCCATGGATGAGTGCATCGAATCCTCCGGATTCGCGGACCGCATTCTTCCTTCTGTCAGTTTTGCTCAGGTTGACGGACACACCTACGGTGTTCCCTTGACGATGAGTCCGCAGTCACTGCTCGTCAACAAGCAGCTCCTGGGGGCGGCCGGCGTCGGCATCCCGACGAACCTGGACGAGTTCTATGCCGCGGCGAAAGCCGTCAAGGAAACCACAGGCGAGTTCGGATACGGATTTCCCAACGACACGGCCAGCGCCATTCATGTCTACATCAACAGCATGCACTGGCTGATCGGGATGGGTTCGGACTGGTCACGGCCGGACGGAACCATCACTGCAAATGACGAAGCTGCCGTGGCGGCCGTCAGCTGGATCAAGCGTTTCCTGGACGAAGGGCTCAGCCCGAAGGGCCTTGGCTCCAAGACCGTGCGCCAGATGTTCGCCGACGGCAAGG
>VXPN01000515.1 GCA_009839535.1 Boseongicola sp. SB0662_bin_57
CACGCGAAGCGCGGAGAAGGCCGAGGCGCTTCGCGGCGAAGGGGTGGACGCCCTCGAATGGCCGGGCGCGCCGCTCCCTCTTGCCGAAGCGACGCATCTCCTCGTTTCGGTTGCGCCGGCCGGGTCCGGCGACCCGGTGCTCGAACTGGCAGGCGACCAGATCGGCGCGGCACAGCACTTGAAGTGGGCGGGATACCTGTCCACGACAGCCGTGTACGGCGACCACAAGGGGGGCTGGGTCGACGAAACCACACCGCTCGCGCCAACCACCGAACGCGGGAAGGCCCGGGCAAGGGCGGAATCGGCCTGGGCGGCGCTCGGACTGCCATTGCACATTTTCCGGCTGGCCGGAATCTACGGGCCTGGCCGTGGGCCCATGGAAAAGGTCCGGCGCGGCACTGCACGGAGGATCGTCAAGAAGGGGCAGGTCTTCAGCCGGATCCATGTCGAGGACATCGCGGCAGTGCTCGCGGCGTCGATCGAGCGGCCCAATCCGGGAGCGATCTACAATGTCTGTGACGACGAACCGTCACGCCCGGACGACGTGATCGAACACGCCGCCCGGCTGCTGGGTGTTCCCGTGCCGCCCGCCGTCGACCTGGACTCTGCCGAGGTTTCGCCCATGGCAAGGAGCTTCTACGCAGAGTCGAAGCGGGTGCGGAACAACCGGATCAAGGACGAACTCGGCGTCACCCTCAGGTATCCCGACTACAGGTCCGGGCTCGCAGCCCTGCTGGACGCGGAGGCAGGCACAGGCTCGTCGAACGCGTGCTGAACACGAGGAGGGCGCCACGAGCCCGTCGGTCACCCAGGGCACTGCCAGACTTGTTCCGGTGCCGGCATCTGCGCGAGTCGCGGCCCCGCTGACCCCGCAAGCTCGGCAATCTGCGCACCCTGACGCATCTGCACGGCGAGGCGTTTGCGTTGGCAACCTTTGCTGACCCGTGAAATCGGCCGTTGGCTGGAACACACCGCGTTTCAGTCGACGGCATAATTCCCCTTCCATCCGGATTTCACTTGCGACAGTCTGTCCGGGCCGGCCAAAACCAACCTGGAGGGGCACAATCATGTCCGAAAAGAAGACCGCGCTGGTGATCAGCGCTCACTCAGCGGATTTTGTTTGGCGCGCCGGCGGGGCCATCGCGCTGCACCAGGCCAAAGGCTACGAGGTCACCGTCGTATGCCTCTCCTATGGAGAGCGCGGGGAGAGCGCGAAGCTCTGGAAGCAGGAGGGCATGACCCTGAACAAGGTCAAGGCCGCTCGCCAGACAGAGGCGGAAAGCGCTGCTGCCGCCCTCGGCGTGAATGACATTCGGTTCTTCGACGTGGGGGACTATCCGCTCGACCTAGGGCGCGAAACGCAAGATCGCATGGTGGACGTCATCCGCGAGGTGCAGCCCAACTTCATGATGTCCCACTCCAAATGGGACCCTTACAACACCGACCACATGAACGCGACGCAATTTGCGCTTGAATGTCGCATGATCGCGCAAGCCTGGGGTCACAATCCAGGCGAAAAGGTCCTTGGCGCGCCTCAGCTGTATCTCTTTGAGCCGCACCAGACCGAGCAGATGGAATGGAAACCCACGACCTTTCTCGACATCACGGATTTCTGGGACAGGAAATGGGCCGCGATCCAGTGCATGCATGGCCAGGAGCACCTGTGGAACTTCTACAAGAACGTGGCCGAGAACCGCGCCAACCACTTCCGCCGCAATTCCGGCGGCCAGGCAGGGGGACGTGCGGCCAAGTATGCCGAAGGGTTCGAGACGGTTTTCCCGCGCACGGTGGATGAACTGGAATGACCTATCAGGCAGGAACCACGGGCGTCGTCGTCCAGAACATTCAACGCGCCGATCAGGAGATTGTCGACGGCCTGGCGGATTGCGGGGTTGCCACCGTTCACGAAGCGCAGGGCCGCAAGGGCCTGCTGGCCGACTGCATGAGGCCCATCTACCCCGGGGCCCGCATTGCCGGCTCTGCCGTAACCATCCTTGCACCACCTTGCGACAACTGGATGATCCATGTCGCGATTGAACAGCTCCAGCCTGGCGACGTGATGCTCCTGGGCACGATCACGCCGTCAAATGCCGGATATTTCGGCGATCTTCTGGCAACCTCCGCCAAGGCACGCGGTTGCCGCGGGCTGGTCATCGACGCGGGCGTCCGCGATGTCCATGACCTCACCGAAATGGCCTTTCCGGTCTGGTCCAGGGCCGTGCATGCCCAGGGCACGGTCAAGGAATCGCTCGGCTCGGTCAACGTGCCTGTGGTTTGTGCCGAAGCGCTGGTCAATCCCGGCGATGTCGTCGTCGCCGACGATGACGGCGTCTGCATTGTCCGCCGCGACGAAGTCGCAGAGGTGCTGGAGAAAGCGCGGGCACGCGAAGCCAGCGAGGGCGCGAAACGTGCCAGGTTCGAGGCAGGCGAGTTCGGTCTCGACATCTACAACATGCGCGAGCGGCTGGCTGCGAAGGGCCTGAAATATGTCTAACGGGACCCGCTGCATGTGGATGCGCGGCGGGACGTCCAAGGGCGGGTACTTTCTGGCCAAGGACTTGCCAGGCGACACGGCTGCGCGCGATGCATTCCTTTTGCGCGCCATGGGCTCGCCAGATGTCCGCCAGATTGACGGGATGGGGGGCGCGGATCCCCTGACCTCAAAGGTCGCGGTTGTCGCGAAGTCCGCCCGCGAAGGCGTGGATGTCGACTATCTGTTCCTGCAAGTCTTCGTGGACCAGCCCCTTGTCACCGATGCTCAGAATTGCGGGAACATCCTGGCGGGCGTGGGGGCCTTCGCGATTGAGCGGGGGCTGGTTCCGGCCAGGGAAGGCGAGACGCCCGTCACGATCTACATGGAAAACACCGGCCAGATTGCGGTTGCGCGGGTGGCAACGCCATGTGGCGAGGCAGCATATGAGGGTGAGGCCAGGATTGACGGCGTTCCCGGCAGAGCCGCGGCGGTGCCGCTGATGTTCAAGGACGCGGCAGGATCCTCTTGCGGCGCCTTGCTGCCAACCAGGAGTGCCGTGAACGTCGTCGAAGGCGTTGAAGTGACCATGATCGACAACGGCATGCCCTGCGTGGTGATGCGTGCCAGCGCAATGGGCATTACCGGAGAAGAAGCGCCGGAAGAGCTGGAGGCAAGCACTGCGCTGCGCAAGAGACTTGAGGCGATCCGCCTTGCGTGCGGGCCAATGATGAACCTCGGCGATGTAGCTGACAAGTCTGTGCCAAAGATGACCATGGTCAGCCCGCCGACGGGCGGTGGCGCAATCGGCACGCGCACCTTTATCCCGCACCGATGCCACAAGGCCATTGGTGTGCTCGGCGCCGTCAGTGTGGCGACCGCCTGCCTGACCCCGGGATCGCCCGCCTATGACTTGGCGGATCGCGGCACGGGGCCAGAACGCAACCTGCCGGTGGAACACCCAACTGGCGAGATGACGGTCGTTGCGACCCTGGACCAAGCAGGCGCCGTGAAGGAAACCGCGATCCTGCGCACCGCACGCAAGTTGATGGATGGCGAGATTTTCGCATGACCGAGCAAAGAATGGACGCCGACTGGCTGGTCTTTCATCCGGATCCGAAGAAACCGGACTTTGCCCTTCCCGAAGGGGCCGTGGATGCACATTGCCATGTCTTTGGCCCGTCGCCCGAATTCCCCTATGCGCCGGAGCGCAAGTACACGCCATGCAATGCAGGCAAGGACAAGCTCTTCGCACTGCGCGATCATCTTGGTTTTGCCCGCAATGTCATTGTGCAGGCGACGTGTCACGGCAAGGACAACAGCGCGATGGTCGACGCCTGTCGCGCTGCCGGTGATCTGGCGCGCGGTGTCGCGAGCGTTGGCGCCGACATTTCGCGCGAGGCGTTGGCGGACATGCATGAGGCGGGCGTGCGCGGCGTTCGCTTCAACTTCGTCAAGCGCCTTGTGGATGCCACTCCCAAAGAGGTGTTCATCGGCATCGCCGAGAAGATCCAGGAATTCGGCTGGTCGATCGTTGTCTATTTTGAGGCTGCTGACCTGGAAGAGCTTGAGCCGTTCCTCAAGCAGCTGCCGGGAATCGTGGTTGTTGATCACATGGGACGACCGGATGTGACCAAGGGTGTCGATCACCCCGATTTCGAGCGCTTCATCCGGCTGATGGCAACGAACGAGAACATCTGGACCAAGGTCACGTGCCCCGAACGGCTGACGGTTTCCGGTCCGCCTTATGAAGATGTCGTTCCCTATTGTCGAGAAATCGTGAATCAATTCGAGGGCCGGGTGTTGTGGGGCACCGACTGGCCCCATCCCAACATGAAATCTCATATGCCGGATGACGGCGCGCTGGTTGATTTCATTCCCCAGATCGCACGCACCAGTTTGCAGCGGGAGAAGCTGCTCGTGACCAATCCAATGCGGCTCTACTGGTCTTGACATCGTGGACACTCCGGCGCCGGAAGACGACGGCTTCTCGGCCAAGTTGCGCGGCAACCCGCACATTGGCGACCGAGGCCGGTTTCGAACACAGACGCCACCTTGGAATCCTTCGTGTCCGCTGTCACGACCACGGCCTTCGCCACCAGTCATTCCAGGACTTTCGGGCGCAAGTCGGTCTCTGTCAGGTTTTTCCGTCCTTCGTTCCGGGACATGCTGTTGCGGGCCACCTAGTCCTGGCGACTCGGGGCAGGGACTTGCCCATGAATTCCAACTGGCGATTCTTCGGGTGGACCGGGCACCTTGCGCGGAAATGCAGCTGTCTCTAGAGAGACTGCCCTGTGCAAGGGTATGTGGCAAGAGCTCTGGGCATGGCGCGACTGTGGCCGTCTGTTGACTAACCCTCGCCATTCGCAGAGCATCAAGACAGGGACAATCAAGCTGACCAATTGTGCGGAGTGCACGATGCAGGACCAGGAGACATGTCGGGACGGACTGCCGCTCCGGGCGCGGGGGCGGGGCCCATTCCTGTTGACGGCGTCGACCTATTGTGGCTAGCGACGCTCCCCCTGCAACGCTCAAGGCGATCCAGGCCCGCGGCTATCGCTGCCTGAAGCATGTCGACCTCAGGTTCGACGGGAACTTCCACGTCCTGGTCGGTCCGAATGGCAGCGGCAAGAGCACGCTGCTCGACGCGATCGCGTTTCTGTCCGATTACATGAACCTGGGACTGGAACGGGCGGTTGGAAGGCGCACACGGAACTTCCAGGATCTGGTGTGGGGTCGCCCGGCTCGATCGCCTGGCTTCGAGCTAGCGGTTGAATTCACGGTGGGCGATCAGGAACTGCGCTACGAACTGCGGGTCGAAGAATCCGACGAAGGCGTGAGGGTGGCCGCGGAGAACGGTTACCTAGGGCGGCTCACGCCGGAAGAGTTTTCGGCAAGCGCCGGAACGAATTCGATATGCAAAGGTGATCTAGCGTCCGGCCGCAGGCAGCGGCAAGTCTTCGGTCAGGACACAGAGACTATTGGACAGGACATGGTTCAAGACGTCCTGTGGTTCCGCCCCATGAACAAGGACCTTAGCAGAATTCTGTTTGCCCGCGACCATCCAAGCGACGACAGGAGCGCAATTGGCTTTCTTTCTGTTCTACGCGGGTTAATTCCGCCGGCAGACGAGGAGAAACTGGACTTCTCCTTCTTGGAGCAGTTCGGGGATGCGCTGACCCGGCGCGGCGCGCAATTCCTCCAGTTGGACAGCAAGATACTCAGGCAGGCGTCGAAGCCGAACGGCGATGACGGCAGCCGATTGACTGACGACGGCAGCAATTTGCCCCAAGTGCTGGAAAGGCTCAAATCTGACCGCAAGGAGTGGAAGCGGTGGCTTGAGTTCGTGCGCTTGGCGCTACCGGAACTCGAGGATGTCAGGATTGTCCACCGCGAAGACGACCGCCACAAGTACTTGATGGTCAAACGCGCCGGCGTTGAAGTGCCATCCTGGGGTGTTTCCGAAGGCACGCTTCGGCTGTTCGCCCTGACCGTGGTCGCCCACCTTCGGACGTACCCTCTGGCGTATCTGCTGGAGGAGCCCGAGAATGGCATCCATCCGATGGCCATCGAATACGCCTACCAAGCGCTCTCGGCGGTCCGCGACGCACAGGTCTTCATCGCATCCCATTCGCCGACGTTGCTGCGCTGCGCCGAAATTGATCAGATCCTGTGTTTCGGACACGACCCCGGCAAGGGGACGGTGATCGTTCGCGGCGACGAGCATCCGCGGTTGCGGAAATGGCGCGGTTCGCTAGACGACACCGTGTTCTGGGCAGCTGACATCCTGTCATGAAAGACCTGTTCGTACTCGCGGCCGACGCCGACATCGAAGCGACGATGCGGGACCTGTTGAATAGGCGGCGACCCGCACTCGGGATTCGAGACATCAAGTTCACGATGATCCGGCATATGCATCGGGATCCGGGATGCCGACGGGAGGCGGCAAAGGTCGCAAGCAGTTACATCAACGACCACGAATGCGCTTTGGTGCTGTTCGACAAGGACGGAAGCGGCGACGAGGGGACGGAACGACAACTCATCCAGAACGCAGTGGAAGAAGACCTGCGTCGGTCCGGATGGGAGAACAGGTCGAAAGCGATCGTGATCGAACCCGAGCTGGAAACGTGGGTGTGGTCCGCGTCCGCGAACGTGGGCAAAGTTCTCGGGTGGAACGAAGGGACCGTAGAGCTGCGAAAGTGGCTGGGCGAGCAAGGCCTCTGGCCCGACGACAATGCCAAGCCGCCGAATCCGAAATCGGCTTTGGAGCGAGCGATGAAGAGGAAGAACCTCAGTCCGAATGCGCTGACGTTCAAGGCACTTGCAGAAAGGGTGAGCCTCCAAAATTGCCAGGATCCTGCATTTCTGGAAGTGCGCGAAACGCTTCAAGGATGGTTCCCGGCTGCCAGTGGGGGATCCTGACCACTGCGCATTTGAGGCGCAATTTGTTGACGAAACCCGAGGGCAGGGCACTGATCGGGCTGGGTTTTGGAAAGAGACTGACTTGGAAATTCGATCTGGCCAATGGCGCCGAAGCGGGACCATGTCACGTCAAATGTCGGAACGCAACAAAGACAGCGCGTGATGTGAAGAAGCCTGCGAAAGCTCAATTTGGAAGAGCGCTGAGGGTGGAAACGATCCTCGCAATTCAATGTCGCATTCGACGGTTCGAGTCTGTGCTGCCTCTCGCGCAGTCTTGACCTTGCCCGTCTTTCGCCAGGCCTCAAGTGTCTCGAACGGGCCTTTCGCTTCCGGCCTCGATCAACGCCTTGACCGCGGCTGCATCGCGCTGGGTGACGGCGAGGGTCATCACCATGTCGCCGTCATAGCCCACGGCCTCCGGATCCGCTCCCGATTCGTACAGCAGCTTCAAGGCGTGGGCGACACCCCCGCCGGTGGCCCGGCGTCACGTGATGAAGCGGCGTCCGTTCCTGAAGGTCATGCGCAGCGATATCCGCGCCTGCGCCCAGAAGTGCGAGGATCTTCGGCGTGCCAAGAACGCGGCCGCATCCGCCGCTCTCCCGAGATATTCCGCGTGGATTGACGAGGATCCCGAACCCACCGTCGCTTTCAGCTTGCAGGCCCGGAAATCTCGCAACTGCGGATTCTTCAATGAGACTCTTCCAAGAGCACTCCGCCACCTTCGATTTGCGGCGGCCCAGCAAGCCTCGACGAAAGATCTTGCCAGACTGCTCGAATGCCAGGCGTTGCGATCATGGCCTGCTCTTCACTTCGCCAAATCGCAACAACCGACCACGTTCCGTCTTCGTTGGGTACATGGGAGGTATTGATCAGGCCATCAATGTCATCAGGTCGAATGGTCGCGCGCATCTTCCGTTCGAAGTCCGCCTGGCCTTCCTCCGTGTCAAATTCAGGTGCCATCCTGTAAGTTGTGCGGCGAATGAACATGTCGGCTCCTTCCAAGACCCTCCAGGTCCTCGGATTGCGCTGCTGCACTCCATAGGACCATGCATGCTTGACTGAACGTAATGTTCAGCTACATGCCGTGCCGCGTTGATGTCACGGTTTGTCTCCAATCCGCAACCACCGCAGGCAGACTCGTGCGCACCCAAAGACATCGACTGCCGATTCCCGCCTCGGCATCCGGTCCCGAGCATGGACCGGGTGGCGTTGAAAACTCCCCGCATGTCCAGCTCGCACCGACTTCCCATTTTCGATTGCGCCGGACGAAGCCGTTCGATCAATGCCCGCTCCTCGTCTCTCAATTCGGTTTCAAGTCTGTCCTTCGGTTGTCTATACTGCTCCTGGGCGATCTCGTTCCAACCCGTGCGACCCTCCCTGCCTGGTGTAGAGGTCAGCGAGGAAATGCCACATCTGGGGGGACCGCTCAGTCTTTTGGATCAAGCTCTGGAGGGCGGGACAGCCTGCGAGCTGGATTGACGAAAATTGATCGATTGGGAGGACGTCATGATCAAGAAAATCGTTGGCGCTGGACTGGCGCTTGGACTCTTGGCAGGCACGGCATCTGCACAAGCCATACTTACCGCTGAGACCGGACCACCCGGCACGGTTCCCTTCACCTCGATGACAGCGCTGGCGGAAATCGCCGCGACCGAAGGTGTGGCGAACTTTCAAATCGCTGACAGCCAGACGCTGACGAATTCCTTGCAGAACGTGGCGGAAGGCAAGACGGATGTCTCCGGTGCACCCTTGATCCTGACGTTCCTGATGTCTAGAGGCGCTGGCCCCTACGCCAAGCTGGGCGCTGAGACGGGCACCGAACTGATAGGCAATGTGCGGGCGCTCTTCACCTATAACTACGGCGGTTTCGGACTCTACGCGTACGACAGCTCAAGCGTCAAAGGCTGGAATGACGTTGCCGGGAAAACCATCCTGAACGGACCGCCACGCGGCGCCGCGCTGACGAACGACCGCGGAATCCTTCAATTGGTCAGCGGCGTTGAAGACGGCAAGGACTACAAGGGCCTCCAGGTGAACTGGGGCCAGATGGCCAAGACCATCACCGACGGGTCTGCGGACGCGATGATGCTTCCGGTCACGTTCCCGGACACCCGCATCACACGTTCCCTGGCGGCCGGTGACATGACGCTTTGGTCCATCCCAAAGGAGATCTGGGAAGGCGAGGCGATGCAGAAGTACATCAAGAGCCCCGGGACCGCCGGCATCGTCTTTGATCTCAAGGACATCGCACCGCAAAAGG
This sequence comes from Boseongicola sp. SB0662_bin_57, assembly GCA_009839535.1. Taxonomy (GTDB): domain Bacteria; phylum Pseudomonadota; class Alphaproteobacteria; order Rhodobacterales; family Rhodobacteraceae; genus JAJEFO01. The sequence continues at coordinate 9,153 of VXPN01000515.1, forward strand.
GTCTCACGATCGTCAGCGAAGACGGCATCTGGCGCAGCCCGACGACCGTGGGCGCGGAAGTCGTGCACAAGGACTTGGACGACGACACGGCCAAGGCACTGACGGCGGCGATGCTTGCGAATGTTGACACGTTCCTGACCAAGGCGCCCTTCATGGCGACGACAAACATTGGCACGGTCGGCTTCGGGCTCTGCGGTGCTGTACCGCTCAAGTACCACCCCGGGGCCGTGGCTGCCTATGAAGAGGCCGGCCTCATGGTACCAGACTGCGCAAAGCCTGATTCCTAAGGCTCTGAGGACGCAAGTTCCCATTGGGGTCGCGGCAGCGTCGCGGCCCCGGCAAGGTTGAGGGCGGGCGAGCCAAGATGCCGGAAGCTGAAACCGTAACCAACAAGTCGATGAGCATCGCCAGCCGGTCGGTCTTCTGGCTTTCAGTGTTCTTCGTGGTTCTTGGCATGACCAACGCCATGCCGGGCATTCCAGGGCTTGATCAGTTGGCGACTGAAATTTCCGGCAACCCGGAACTCATAATCCGAAAATTCCCGTTCGAATTTTACTACCCGTTTGCCTTTGCAGTGATGATGCTGATCGTCGCGCTTCACCACTCGATCTGGCGGGCCTGGAAAGACAAGGGCGCTGTCCGCCGCGGGCTTGGCCTGGCGATGGATGTCGCGTTGGTTGTCATGGCGTTGACCATTTCCGTCACCTATCTGGCCGAAATCGAATCCGTTTGCATCATCGACCAGTTCACGGGCGACCGTGCCCGGCTGATCGCGGAAAGCCTGCAGATCGAAAAGGACAACGCCGCATTGTTTGGCTTGCCAGAGCCAACGACGGTCGACGATCCGCAGTGCCTGAATACCACTGGCCCCTGGCTTGTGCTTATCATCGGGTTGGCGGTCGTCGTTTTCCTGGCCTACAACGTCAAGGTCTGGGGTCTTCCGCTGGTCCTCGTCGCCATTCTCGTGGCCACCTACACGATCGGAACCGTGCTGGTCTGGTACTTTTTCGGCGTGGACGACATCAACAAGTACCTGGTGACAAAGATCGGCGGCGAGCCGCGATTGCTGTCCGACGGCAGGCCCCGCGTCCATGACATCCTGGTCAACAACGCCTCGGGCTTGCTGGGTCGCTTCATGGACATCATCCTGAACGAGATTTTTCCGTACCTGATCCTTGGATCCCTGTTCGGCGCGTCGGCAGGCGGGAAATCGCTGATCAAGGTCGCGTTCCGCTGGACAAGAAACCTCAGTGGCGGACCTGCGCATGCGGCCATCGTTTCATCTGCCATGTTCGGGACAATCTCGGGCGGACCGATCGTGAATGTCCTTTCGACCGGCGTGCTTACTATCCCGATGATGATCAAGAGAGGCTTTTCAAGAGTCTTCGCCGGCGGGATGGAGGCGGCCGCCTCCTCGGGCGGGTCGATCATGCCGCCGGTCATGGGCGTTGCGGCATTCATTTTGGCGGCCCTGACCGGCGTTCCGTACAGCGAGGTGATCATTGCCGCAGCCTTGCCTGCGGTTGCCTATTTCCTGTGCCTGTTCCTTTCTGTCGTGTTTCAGGCACGCAAGCAGAAAATCAGGCCGATCGGTGAATTGACCGAAGACATGCACATGGACCGCCAGGATGTTCTGAACCTGGTGATGATCTTCCTGCCGATCCTCATCATTCTGGTGCTCTTGCTGACCAGCAAGGAAAACGTCGGTTGCGGCATCCTTGGCGGTCTCCTGGGCGCCGAGCGCGTCTTCATCGAAGGCGGCGGGTGCCGCGTTGAAAGCCTGTCATGGTTTCTCAGGCTCGTCCAAAACGCCGCCGGAGACGCAGGCAGTGCGGGCTGGTGGGCCGTGATCGTGCTGTGCTTCGCGCTGTTCCTGGATCCGGAGATGCGTGCAAATCCGGCAAGGCTGCTGCATTCCTTTGCCGAGGCGGGGACCTTGATCGCGACCCTTTACCTGATGTTCCTTGCCGTCTCGATCATTGACTTTTGCCTGAAGTTCACTGGCATGCCGTTCTTCATCTCGCTGGATGTGTTGCAATGGCTCCAAGGCCTGAACCTTGGCGCGGACGGCTCGGTCCTGTTCCAGTTCGCGGCACTCGTCGCGACCATGTTGCTCGCGGTTCTTCTAGGCATGGGGATGCCGGCTGTTCCGGCCTACATAAACGTCGCCTTGTTGATGGGGCCCGTGCTTGCGGGCCTGGGAATATCGGTCTTCTCGGCGCATATGTTCATCTTCTATTTCGCGGTTGCCTCTGCGATCACGCCGCCGGTGGCACTCGCAGCCTTCGCGGCGGCGACAATCACCAAGGCCGAGCCGATGGCGACCGGCTTTGCTGCCGTCCGTGTCGGGATCGTGATGTTCGTGATCCCGTTTGTCTTCGCACTCTATCCAGAAATCCTGCTGATCGAGGCGGCAGTGATCGATCCGGGCGCAAGCGTTGGCAGCGAATTGAGGTTCCTGCCCGGATACACTGGCGAGGTGCAATGGGGTGCGCTGGGCTGGCTGCTGCTGCGCATACTGCTCGCCCTTTTCCTGCTGGCGAGCGCTTTGGCGCGTTTTGATCTTGCATCACTGCCCATTTGGGACGTCGCCATCCGGCTGGCACTGGCCTTCCTGGTTCTGACAAAGGACCCGATCGTCTACGGCGCGGCGGTTGTGGTGGCCGCTGCATGGCTGGCCCTGCATTTCGCCAGAAACCGACACACAGGTACCGAACGCGGCGCATAGTCCACGCATGCGTGAGACGAGGGAACAACCTTGGGGACAGCCGCGTTGGGTCCCGCAGCAGTGGGGTCTGAAAATGGAATCAGCCCTGCAAGCAGGACGTGCGGTGTTGCCGAGGAACGCGGAGACGGCAGGGACTGCCGTGCTTGCTGCGGAAACAGGCCACGGCAGCGCGTTCCGGTTGCAGCCGCTCATGCATTGGTCTCGATATTGGCCGTGCTTCTCGTCTGGGCGGACCGCGTGCGGCAACGGGCACCTGCTCCGGGAGCGGAGTGCGCCGGTCAACCGCGATTCAGGGTCACGGCGGACGGCGTCCCTGTCTGTCGAAGGCAACGACGAACGCATCAATATCGGGTCGATCCAGCGGCACGACATCGACATTCCCCTGCATCCCTTGGCGGCCTCCGGCGATGTCGAAGAGACAGTTTCCAGCCTTGAGAGGGACTTCTGGAACCACTTTGGCATGGACGCCGGTTGGAGGAGTCGGAAGCCGCTGGTCATCGTGCAAGTGGGACCGCTGGCCATTCCTTCCGGCACCTTCCCTTGACACCGGGCGCGGAATCCAGCACATGGCAGCCGTCCTGAGCGGCTATCGCACGGTCCATCTGGCGCCATGAACAAGACATTCGACGACTCAGGCGCTGACCACGCCGTTCGCAAGGACGTCGAGGCGGCATTGAACGCAGGGATCCTGACTGAGCTGCAGGCGTCGCGGTTCCTCGCTCTCATCGCCGACCGGAACGCGGCGGTGGGTGACGAGCCCTTCACCGTCTTCCGGGGCATGAACGAGGTATTCATCATCGCCGGACTGATGATCCTGTCCATCGGTTGGTGGTTTTGCGTCGACACCCTGTCCGCCGGCCCGAACTACCAGGAGGCGGTCTACTGGGCCTGTGCCGCCGCCCTCCTGCCCCTGCTGCTCCTGTCGGAGTACTTCATCCGCCGCCGCCGCATGGTCGGCCCGGCAATCGCGCTGGCAGTGCTTTTCGTGGTCAACGCGCTGATCGGCACCCAGTTCTTCCTGGAACGCGACACCTCCACGGCATTCGAAAGTCTCGAAAGCCTGCCTGCGACGTTTCTCCTTTCCGGCGGCGCCCTGTGCCTTTGGTGGCTGCGCTACCGGGTCCCTTTCGCCATGGCGCCGATCTCATTGGCGGCTGTCGCGGCGACCTTGGTGTTTGCGGCCGACAGCGTCGGGACGCCAACGAGCTTTCTGGACATCTTCCGGTTCTCCGCCACAGGTCCGTTCGCCTGGATAACCTTGGCGGCCGGACTGGTTGCGCTGTCGGTTGCGCTCGCGTTCGATGCCAGTGACCCGCACAGGGTGACGCGTCGGGCCGCGCATGGGTTCTGGCTGCACATCGTTGCCGCTCCCGCGATCGTCAACACCGTCGCCCTTTCCCTGCTTGATGCCGGCCACCCCGCAGCGCTGTTCCCGGTCCTGGCGCTATTCGCCGCCATTGCGGTGATCATCGACCGCAGGTCGTTCCTGCTGGCTTCCTGCCTTCACGTCGTCGCTTTGGCCAATGCCGTCGCCGGGGGCAATGGGGAGTGGATTGCGATTCTGGGCCTGGGCGTCGTCCTGCTGGCGCTGGGTTCCTTCTGGACGCAGGTGAGGCGCTGGCTGGTTGGGATCCTGCCCGCCTGGTTCCCGAGGCATGTCCTGCCGCCCGCCCACCCAGGCTGACGATCGGCAACCCTGATGTCCCGCACTGCCACGCGCGGGCAGTCACATGCGGTCCGTCCCCATTGCCCGTCAATCCGAGCGCGGCATCCTCCGGATTTCCACCTGCAGCATGGGCGGCAACCGACGTCCCGAAGCGACGTCCGGGAAGTCAACACCCAGCCGGTCCAGTTCCTCTCTGGCAATGGTCATGTTCAATTCGGCTCCTGATGACGATCCACGATGTCGGCATCCCAGGCATTGGCGTCGCGTCTGACGAAGCGGATGCGCCATTGATCGCAGACGCGAACGCTGTGCTGCCCGGCTGGGCACCCGAGCGACTCCGAGGACATGCCAAATGCCTGAAGCCGGGTGCTGGAGCGATCAATCCTCAACTCCAACGGTTCACTGTCCCCCCGCACACGGCCAGACCGTCTCTCTGGCCACCTTTCTTTCGTGCTGTCAGGATCGCCTGCCGGTTTGGGTTCAGATCCAGGCAGGGCGGTCCGGCCATCGTCAAATGCTGGCCGGGATCAGGTTTCGTTCCGCATCCAGGACACGGCCTGGTGACTGACCTTCATCGGAAGCACGGGACCCCATCGGGTTGCTTGTGGTGCGCCGAATTCACTGAAACCCGCTCGCCTGTATGCCGCGATTGCGCGCGCATTTTCTGGGTGCGGATCGGTCGCGACCACAGGGGCTCCTTCCTCAAAGAGAGTCCTCAGCCGTTCGGCGATGAACGCGGAGCCATGCCCTTTCTCGATCATGTCCGGCTCGCCAATGAACTGGTCGATACCACGGGACCACTTTGGAAGGCCGAAGAAGTGATGATCTTCCCAGCCATGGACCGTGTAGTCTTGCATGTAGGCGAAGGGGCGTCCGGAAATTGAGACAATCCATCGCGCAACGCGAGGATCTGCCAGTTCCTCTTCATCGCTGGGCTCATCTGAATCCCACCACTCGCGGACGTGTGGTCGTGATTGCCATTCCAGCAGCAGATCGAGATCAGCTGTTTCCGCCTTCCGAAAGGTGTATTGGCCACTCGTTGGGCAGTGCGTCAAGTCATGAACGGACAAGGTCTTTTGCCTTAAGGCTCTTTCGCGGCAGGAACCAAGGAACCCTGTGACTTTCGCACAAGGTTCGTGGCTTTGCCCACCGTTTCGACATTTTTGTTTGCCTGATTCAGGAACCTTGGCATCTTGCCGGAACACGCAGCTTGGCCATCATTTCGTGTCGTCTGCCGATGTCGTGCCTTGAGGGCGCGGCAAGGACAGGAAGGCGCCAACGCCTTCACCGAGAACGGTCTGGGGCAGAACCCGTCCCACCTCTTCGCGCGCACGAGGTCGACATAGAGCGTGCTGCGGCCCAACCGCTCGTTGATCAGCCGGATGGCGTGGGCTTCCGCCTGTGCCTCCGTGAGCACGCGGTACGCTTCGGCGTCGGCCTCCAGGCGCTTGGCCTCCGCGTTCGTCTCGGCCGAATTGACGGCCTGCTGCGCGATCAGCAGCTGCTGGTCGAGCTTGTGCTTCTCCATTTTGGCGGCGAGACCCCCATCTGGACTGCAACGACGCCGCCTGCCCCCGCTTGCCCATTTGTCCTTTGGCATGGCAGCAGGTCATATGGACGAAATTCTGGCGCTGGCAAAGACGGCGTTCAGGAAGGCAGCGACGAAGCGACCAAGGGTCACACGAGTGCCGCGCTGGCAGTCAACGCGTTTCGATCCCTCACGGGCTCAGCTGAATGATCTCTCGATCCGGTCCAACGTGCGCATGGCGTCAAGAGTGTCATGCACCGACCCGTTCGGCTCCCGTCCTTCCTCGACGGCCGAGATGAACTCTCGATCTATCAATTCGATCCCGTTGTCGGACACGGCCACGCCGCTCAGATCAATCTGGTTCTCCCGCCCGTCATAGAGATCATCATAGCGGGCGATGAACGTGCCATTGTCACAGATGTACCGGAAGAACGTCCCAAGCGGACCATCGTTGTTGAACGACAGCGACAGCGTGCAGATCGCGCCGGACGGGGTCTTCATGCCAATGGACATGTCCATCGCAATTCCCAGCTCGGGGTGATGCGGGCCTTCAAGGCCAAAGCATTCGGACGCGACCTCTCCCGTCTGGTATTGAAACAGGTCAACCGTGTGGCATGCGTGGTGCCAGAGCAGGTGATCCGTCCAACTGCGCGGTTCACCCTTGGCGTTCATGTTGGAGCGGCGGAAGAAATAGGTCTGCACGTCCATCTGCTGGATCGTCAATTCGCCCGCGTCGATCCTGTTGCGGATCCACTGGTGGGATGGATTGAAGCGGCGCACTTGGCCAGCCATCGCCAAGACACCTGTCTGTTTCTGCACGCGGCAGATCTCTTCACTGTCGGCAAGGGAGTCCGCCATCGGAATCTCGATCAGCACCGGCTTGCCCGCTTTCATGCAGGCGATGGCCTGCTCGGCGTGCATCTGCGTTGGCGTCGCCAGAATGACCGCATCAACGTCGTCGTGCGCGATGCAGGCTTCAAGCGAGGTCGAGGCAAAGCCAATGCCACGTTCCGCCGCCAATGCATCGATCTTCGACTGCGTCGGCCCCATCACGGCCGTGACAGTCACGCCGTCAATGTCGGCAAGCGCATCCAGATGCTTTGTTCCAAAAGCGCCGTAGGCGCCCGCGACGCAAATTCTCATTTTTGTGCTCCCAGATCTTTCTTGTTGGCCAGAATGATGTGACCCACGGCCGTGTTGGAGGCGGGCACGTGGTAGTGACGATGGACCTCTTCCACCTCGTCATCCAGCGCGCCGCGCATGATGTGCCACATGACCAGTTCAACACCCTCAGAACCTGCCTCGCGCAGATACTCGACGTGCGGCGTCTGCGACAGGCCGACCGGGTCTGACGTCAAGCGGTCCATGAACTGAGTGTCCCACGCCTCGTTGATCAGGCCCGCGCGCTTGTACTGCAACTGATGGCTCATGCCCCCGGTGCCAAAGATCACCACGTTCAGATCTTCGTCAAAGCTCTCCACCGCGCGGCGGATCGCCTTGCCCAGGTTGTAGCACCGGTTGCCGGTAGGAGCCGGGTATTGCACGACGTTCACGCACAGCGGGATGACGCGGCAGGGCCATTCGTCATCCACGCCCAAGTCGCCGAACATGAGCGAGAGCGGCACCGTCAACCCGTGATCGACCTCCATCTCGTTCATGATGGTAATGTCGAACTCATCCAGTATCAGGGACTGGGCGACATGGCTTGCCATGACCTGGTGATTCCTGACCATCGGTACCGGGCGCGGCCCCCAGCCCTCGTCAGCAGGCGCAAATTCGGCAGCGCATCCAAGTGCGAACGTGGGAATGAAGGAGGCATCAAACACGGTGCAGTGGTCATTGTAGACAAGAAAGATGACATCGGGCCTGGCTTCCTTGATCCACTGACGCGATTTCTCGAAGCCGGCAAAGCAAGGCGCCCAGTAGGGCTCGTCCGTTTTGCCCAGATCCATTGCCACGCCAATGGCGGGTACGTGGGAGCAGCCCACGCCTGCGATGATGCGGGCCATCAGCTCTCTCCCTTTTCGTCCCACTCGTGCTGATAGCGGTTCCCTTCCGGGGATCTCCCGCCTTCAACCATCATCTTGCGATAGGCCTCGTTGCCCATGCCGGTCATCAGGCCTGCCAGTTGCTGGAAGGTGATCCCGTCATTCGCGCCAAGCTTGCTTGTGTAGTAGATGTTTCCGCCCAGTTCGAGCAGCCGGTTCCAGTCGCGATCGACCACGGCTTGCCGCTGTTCTGCCGTCATCGGATAGCGGTCCAGGTAGGCTCCCTCGTCAGCGTTGAATGCATCCCGGTTCTCTTGCAGCCGAAGCGATATGCAAAACTGGTTGAGGTGATAGCCCTCTCGCCCGCGGTCGGCATCGAAGACAAGAGTGCCCGGAATGTCTTCGTAGTCCTTTTTCAAGGCCATGTGCCATTCCTCCTTGCTGGCTGGAATCATCTCGGGGCGCGGTCCGGCCAGAATGCCATCACTTGTCCTGTTCCGCAACGCGGGGCAGCGCCTGCACCCGTTGCCTGAAGGCGGCCCGACTTGCCGTGGCACGGGCGCTGCATGATGCCGTGCGCACCGTGTCCCGGTCTGCCGCCATCGTGCCTTCCGCACGGAAGGACCGTCCCCTTGTCCCAGATTCAGCATGCGCATTTGAAGAGCGCAGACAGAGCCCGTGGATTCCTGATGCGAGTCGTGCGCTTGCTGCAGACGTCAGGCCGGCTTCTCGAAAGCGATGGCATCCAGCACTTCAAGAACCTTCGTCTCGATATGCCCTGCGTTCAGCGCTGCCGCGTCATACATTTCGCGCGGCGCCGCCTGATCGATGAAGGCGTCCGGCAGGACCATGGAGCGGAATTTCAAGCCTGTATCGAACACGCCTTCCTCGGCGAGAAGCTGCGCGACGTGGCTGCCGAACCCACCGACCGAACCTTCCTCGACCGTCAACAACGCCTCGTGGGTCCTGACAAGATCGAGTATCAGCTCGCGATCCAGCGGCTTGGCAAAACGGGCATCGGCAACCGTTGGGCTGATGCCCCGGTTGGCCGCCAAGACTTCCGCCGCGCCTTCAGCTTCGGCGAGCCTTGCTCCAAAGGAAAGGATTGCAACGCCGCTTCCCTCACGGACAATGCGGCCCTTTCCGATCTCGAGAACCTCGCCCCGCTCCGGCATCTCGACGCCCGTGCCCTCACCCCTGGGATAACGGAAGGCAATTGGCCCGGTGTCGTGGGCCACAGCGGTTGCCACCATGTGCACGAGTTCAGCTTCGTCCGCGGCAGCCATCACGGTCATGTTCGGAAGGCACGACATGTAGGCGACATCATAGGCGCCTGCATGCGTCGCGCCGTCGGCGCCCACGAGCCCGGCGCGATCGATGGCAAACCGCACCGGCAGGTTCTGGAGAGCGACGTCATGCACCACCTGGTCATATCCGCGCTGAAGGAAGGTCGAGTAGATTGCGCAGAACGGCTTCAGGCCTCCCGCCGCCATTCCGGCAGAAAACGTGACTCCATGCTGCTCGGCGATTCCAACGTCGAAACAGCGCTTGGGAAAGCGGTCGCCAAACAGGTTGAGGCCGGTTCCGTCAGGCATTGCCGCCGTGACCGCGACGATCCTGTCATCGCGGGTCGCCTCGTCAGTAAGCGCCTTGGCGAAGACGCTCGTGTAGGACGGCGCATTGGGCCTGGACTTCCTTTGCTCGCCGGTCTCCACGTCGAACTTGGAGACGCCATGACCCTTGTCGCGGGCATCTTCCGCAGGCGCGTATCCCTTGCCCTTCTTCGTGAGAGCGTGAATCAGGATCGGGCCGGTCGCACGCATCTTGACGGTTCGCAGAACCGGGAGGAGCTGGTCGAGATCGTGCCCGTCAATCGGACCGATGTAGGAGAAGCCAAGTTCCTCGAAGAGGGTTCCGCCCACCACGCTGTGCTTGAGAACGTCCTTGGCCCGTTTCGCGCCTTCGCGGAAAGGCTGCGGCAAAAGGCTGACGGCGCTCGTGGCGGCCGACTTCAGCTCCTGGAACGGAACGCCCGCGTAGAGCCTCGTGAGGTAGGCGGACATGGCGCCGACCGGCGGCGCAATGGACATCTCGTTGTCATTCAGGATGACTATCAGGCGCTTCTTGAGGGCGCCCGCATTGTTCAACGCCTCATAGGCCATGCCTGCGCTGATCGCCCCGTCGCCGATGACCGCAATGGCGTCGCCGAGACCGCTTTCGCAGGCTCCGCCAAGTTCGCGGGCGACCGTGAATCCCAGAGCCGCAGAAATCGAGGTCGAACTGTGCGCCGCGCCGAACGGATCGTAAGGGCTTTCGGTCCGCTTGGTGAAGCCCGACAATCCGTCCTTCTGCCTGAGCGTCCTGATCCGGTCGCGCCGGTCGGTGAGGATCTTGTGCGGATAGCACTGGTGCGACACGTCCCAGATGAGCTTGTCCTTCGGGGCGTCAAACACCGCATGGAGCGCCACGGTCAGTTCGACAACGCCCAGGCCCGCGCCGAGATGCCCGCCGGTTTCGCTGACCGCGCTGATCGTCTCCGCACGCAGTTCGTCCGCAAGTATCCTGAGCTCGCCGTCCGAAAGGCGCTTCAGGTCAGAAGGCAGGGAAATGGTGTCCAGAAGTGGTGTTTGCGGCCTGTCGCCCATGATGCCTCCGACCCTTCAAAACTCCCGTGAGATAACAAATCTTGCCGCTTCGCGCAAGTGTTCCGCCCCGTCGCCGTATGCGGCAAGCGCGGCCATCGCCTCGTCGACCAGTTCCCGCGCCCTCTCGCGTGCGCCGGACAGGCCCAGATGGGACACGAAAGTCGCCTTGCCCATGCCCTCGTCCTTCCTGAGACGCTTGCCGGTCCGTGACTCGTCTCCCGCGACGTCAAGAATGTCGTCGGCGATCTGAAAGGCGCGGCCGAGGCATCTCGCATAGCGCACCATGCTTGACGGATCCTTGCCCGCCAATACAGGACCTGCGGCACAGCTCCAGACGATGAGCGCTCCGGTCTTGCCGTCTTGCAGGCTTTCGATTTCGGACAGGGCCAACGGCGTGTCAGCAACCTCGGCCGCAATGTCCATGGCCTGGCCGCGGACGAGTTCGCGTCCACCGACTTCCCGCGCAAGCGAAAGCGAGAGCGCCAGCTTCACTTCGGCCGGTGGCGGACCCAACGCAACAAGCTCAAAGGCGAGCGCCTGCAATGCGTCGCCAACAAGGATAGCGGTAGCTTCGTCCCATTGGACATGCACGGTAGGATGACCACGCCGCATGTCGTCGTTGTCCATCGCCGGCAGGTCGTCATGCACGAGCGAATAGGCATGGACCGCCTCCACTGCCGCCGCCGCCCAGATCGCCGACTCGCCAGGGACCCCGTGGAGCGCGGCACTCTCGAGGACCAGGAATCCGCGCAGGCGCTTGCCGCCGCTCAAGGCATGAACCATGCCATCGTGAATCCTGTCTGCCGGAAACTCCGAGACCGCATCCTTCAGGCAGGCGTCGATCTCGTTCGCCCGCGCATTCATGCGTTCCAGGAAAGTCACTCGGTGTCGACCCTTTCGGTCCCGGCCGGCCGCCCTTCGGCGTCCAGCGTGATCCGCGCGACCTTCTCCTCCGCTTCCGCCAGCTTCTTCTGGCAGTGCTCCTTCAGGGCGGCGCCGCGTTCGTAGAGCCTGACCGAATCTTCCAGCGGCACCTCGCCTGCCTCAAGCATGCCGACAACCGATTCGAGTTCCATCATCGCGTCCTCGAAGCTCATCTTCTCCACGGGCGTGTCACTCATCCGATATGCTCCCTCAATGCGATGACATGAGCCGCAACGCTGGCGGCGAGTGCCGCAAGATCATAACCGCCTTCCAGCGTCGAGACCACGCGTCCGCCGGCATGCGCCTCCGCGACCTCGCAGATCGCGCTGGTCACCCAGGCGAAATCCTGTTCCGTCCAGTTGAGATTTGCCAGCGGGTCCGATGCGTGAGCGTCAAATCCGGCCGAAATGATGACAAGTTCCGGTGCGAAGTCGTCGAGAGCTGGAAGAATGATGTCGCCCCAGGCACGCCGCATCTCGGCACTCCCGGTCATGGGGGCGAGTGGCGCGTTCAGCACGTTGTCATGGGCGCCGGTCTCGTGCGCCGCGCCGGTCCCGGGGTAGAGCGGCATCTGGTGCGAGGACGCAAAAAGGGTGCGCTCCTCGTTCCAGAGCAGGTCCTGCGTGCCATTGCCGTGATGGACGTCGAAATCAAGAACTGCGACGCGGCTGAGGCCATGTTCGTCGAGCGCGCGCTTCGCCGCTATGGCTGCCGTGCCGAAGAGGCAGAAACCCATCGCGGTCTCCGTCTCCGCATGATGGCCGGGAGGGCGCATGGCGACAAAGGCGGTTCGCGCCTCGCCGGCGATCACGGCATCCACGGCCGCATTGCAGCCCCCGACCGCGTGAAGCGCGGCATCGAGCGAGCCGGGCGAAACATGCGTATCTGCATCCAGCGCCACAAAGGACGACTCCGGAATTGCCGCCTCGATCCGGTCGAAATAGCGCGCAGGGTGGCACCGCTCGACCTCGGCGCGCGCGGCGCGCGGCGCATCATGCCACTCCAAGCCCTCCAGTTCCGACAGCGCAGCATGCACGGCTTCAGCTCTCGCCACGCGTTCGGGATGGCCGGGCGGAGTCACGTGCTTGAGCGCGGATTCGTGCCAGAAAATGCCAGTCATGTCCCTTAGGTCGCAATTCGGGAGCGAATGCGCAATCACATCTTCCCCGGACCGGACAGGATTCTGCACAGCCCGGGACGTGCGCTTCCCGCCATCCCGGGCCTTGCGGCGAACACTCAGTCCGGGGCCAGCATGTATCCGGACCCTCGCACCGTCTGCAGATAGCGCGGCTGCCTGGGGTCAGCCTCGATCTTGCGGCGAAGCCGCGTGATCTGGACGTCGACAGCGCGCTCCTGGGCCTGGCCGCCGTCGCGGCCAAGGTCCTCGACAAGCCTGCCGCGACTCAATGGCTGCCGCAGGCTGGACGAGAATATCCGCATGAGACGCGATTCGGTCGCCGTCAGCCGAACCGGCCGGTCGCCGTTCCACATCGTTCCCTTTTCGACATCGTATCTCAGTTCACCAAGTGCCAGGAACTTCGGGGCGAGTTGTGCAGGTTCGGTCGGCGGCACGCGCCTGAGAATCGAATTGATGCGGAGAAGAAGCTCCTTTGGCTCGAAAGGCTTCGCGAGATAATCGTCTGCCCCTGCCCCGAGGCCGGCCAGCCGGTCGTCGATCTCGTTCTTCGCCGTCAGCAGCAGAACCGGGACGTCATGGCTTTCTCTGATTCTCTGGCAGAAGCTCACGCCGTCTTCGCCCGGCATCATCACGTCCAGAACGATCAGGTCGA
>VXPN01000178.1 GCA_009839535.1 Boseongicola sp. SB0662_bin_57
GGATATTCTTTCCGTGGGACATGGCGCTTCAGTATGTCGAGCCATACCGGGGCGCTGACTGAAGGCCTTTGTCCAACAATCGTGGAACAAGGCGGCGTCATCAGCGTGTGGCGGCGCGAGATGCCTTGGGCCAGTGTTCTGCAGCACATCCCTTGTGCATGTTGGCCCGGCACGCTTGCGTGGTGCGAAACGACCATGATCGAGTGAAACGCGATGCATGGGTCTCAGATCCTGCGCGGCCAGTCCGGCGGGGACAACGAGGACTGGAACCAGTTCACGAAGCTCACTTGCGAGAAGACCGGAAGTCCCGTGGCGCTTCGGACTGCAGCCGCGTAAGGCGTCATGTTGGTGCATTCGAGCACGATGGCACCTGTGTCGGGATGTTCCGCAACCAGATCCTCAGCGGCGGCCACGTTGTCAGCCTCGGCCGCCGCTGGATCAAGCTCGGGTGAATTGCCCAGGATGGCTTCCGTGAAATGCGCCCGGCCCTCGGTCGTGCCGATGGGCGTGCCCTCGGGCACACTTGCGGCCGCCAGATGCGCTTCGGTCAGGGACGAACGCGAGACGGTGAGGATGCCCGCTCGGCGGCTTGAGGGCAGCAGCGCGTTGACCGCGCCAAGCTGCATCAACGACGAGGTCAGCACGGGAATGTCGACGGCTGCGGACAGCTCGTCCTGGAAAATCGAGAGAAACCCGCAATTCGTGGTAATCCCGTCCACGCCGTCCGCCTGAAGTTCGCGCGCCGCCGACCTGAATGCGTCCAGCAGCCCTTCCGCCCCCTGCCGGACCACGCGGTCCGGCGACGCGTCGCGCACGACCTTGTAGAGCACCGGAAAGCCCCATGTGCCCGCGTTGCCCATGTCGCCCAGGATGCGCGGAAAGCGGGCTTCGAGCATGAGGATGCCGACGGCAGCCCCGTAAACCGATTTGCCACCCTTGATCATGACCGCTGCTCCTCCCTGAACGCCGCGATTCGTTGCTGCCAAACGCCTGCACGTTTATCCACCAACCATGTTCGGCAATGAAGCATGGAGTGGAAAGGGGCTCAACGCCGTGGCGAGCAATGCGCTGCACCGCCATCTGGACGACATGGATCGGGCAACGTGAATTCGACGACACGGCCTGCATCAAGGACCGTGCCGTCACGCCCGCAGGGAACCAGACCGTCATTCGCCCTCCGGGCTTCCAAAACGACCCGGCGTCTCAGGCACTCCGGCGGCAAGCCTCCGCCAAAGGACGCAACGAAGGCTCGGCACTCACTTGCAAGTTCGCCCTGAATCAGGTGCAGATGCGTCGGAGAGAATTTGCAAGCCAAGCTGCGTTGTTGCAGGCTCGGCGCCGAAGGCGGCGGAGGTGCTGCAGCAGTGGAAGACTCCCGAAAGACTGTCGCGATCATCGGTGCCGGGATTGTCGGCGTGTCGACTGCCATCTGGTGCCTCCGCGACGGGCATGACGTCATCCTGATCGACAGGAAGGGGCCTGCCGAAGGCGCAAGTCATGGCAACGGCGGAGTCCTTGCATCCAACGGCATCATCCCGGTCTCCGTGCCAGGACTGCTCAAAAGCGTGCCCGGCCTGCTCGTCGGTCGCGACCAGCCCCTCTTTCTCAGGTGGCAGTATCTGCCGCGCCTCCTTCCCTGGCTGACGCGCTTTCTGGGTCACGCCAATGCGAATGACGTCCGCAGACGGGCTGCCGCGATGGCGCGAATCGTAGGCGACAGCTTGGCCGAGCATCAGGATCTGGCAAGGAACACCGGCGCCGAGAAGTGGATTTGCCCCGCGGACTATGTCTTCCTCTATCGTGACCGTGCACATTTCGAAGGCGATTCATTCGCTTGGCAGATCCGGGCGGAACACGGATACACGTGGGAGGAACTCGAAGGCGCTGAATTGCGCGACTATGATTCGGCCTTTGGCCCGTCGATCGGCTTCGGGGTCAAGTGCCCGAACCACGGGCGGATCAGCGATCCCGGTCGCTACGTGAAGGATCTGGCAAGGCATGCCGAGACTCAGGGCGCACGCCTCCTGATCGGAGAGGCCACTGACGTGATTCAGGAGAACGGCAAGGTCCGCGGCCTTCGCGTCGACGGCGAGACGGTGTGGTGCGACACGGTCGTGCTCGCGGCAGGCGCATGGTCCGGATCGCTGTCCCGAAAGCTCGGGGTCAAGGTGCCAATCGAGAGCGAACGGGGCTATCATCTGGAACTCTGGGAACCGACGATCATGCCACGGTCACCCGTCATGATTGCCGCCGCCAAGTTCGTGGCGACTCCTATGGAAGGCCGCCTGCGGCTTGCCGGCGTTGTCGAGTTCGGCGGCCTGGACGCGCCGGCGTCGCGGGCCCCTTTCAGGCTGCTTGAAAGACAGATTCGCAAAGCCTTGCCGGGCATCGCCTGGAAGGACACCGTCGAATGGATGGGACACCGCCCCTCCGTCGCCGACAGCACGCCGCTCATCGGCCCCGTTCCGGGCGTTGCGGGAGCCTTGATGGCCTTCGGCCACGATCATGTCGGGCTTACGGGCGGACCCCGGACGGGTCGCCTGGTTTCACAACTCGTGGCAGGACGAAAACCAAATCTTGACCTGACCCCCTATTCCCCTGCACGATACGCAGATGCACGTCATCCGACGTGATTCACCCAGGAGAACTAGATGTCCAAATCAATGACGTTACTGGCTGCAGGCACGGTCGCCCTGACCATGACTGCGACGCCAATCATGGCCGAGAAGTGGGACATGCCCATGGCCTATTCCGGCTCCAACTTCCATTCGGTGACCGGTGCCGAGTTCGCGAAGTGCGTGACGACCGGCACGGGCGGCGAGATCGAGATCGTGACCCACCCGAGCGGAAGCCTCTTCCCCGGAGCCCAGATCAAGCGCGCGATCCAGACAGGCCAGGTGCCGATCGGCGAGCGTCTGCTCTCTGGCCACCAGAACGAGAACGCGCTGTTCGGCGTCGACTCCGTGCCCTTCCTCGCAACCAGCTTCGACGATGCAGACAAGCTATGGGAAGCCGCGAAACCGACCATCGCGAAGACCCTGGCCGACCAGGGCCTGCACCTTCTCTATTCCGTTGCATGGCCACCCCAAGGTCTCTATTTCCGCGATGCCGTGAGTTCGGTCGCGGACATGAAGGGCATCAAGTTCCGTTCCTACAACAATGCAACCTCGCGTCTTGCGGAACTGACAGGCATGCTGCCGGTCACGATCGAGGCGGCCGAGATCAGCCAGGCCTTTGCCACCGGCGTGGCTGACGCGATGGTTTCGTCGGGCTCCACCGGCTATGACCGGAAGGTCTGGGAATCGCTGAACTACTTCTACGAAGTGGACGCATGGTTGCCGCGCAACTATGTCATGGTGAACTCGGGCGTCTGGGACGGCGTTTCGGACCAGAACAAGAATGTCATCAATGCCTGTGCGGGGCTTGCCGAGTATGCCGGCAACTGGAGAGCCAAGGAGTACACCGGCTTCACGCTTCAAGGCCTTCGGGACGGCGGCATGACGGTCGCGCCCGCGTCTGACCAGATGAAAGCGGAACTGCAGGAAATCGGCAAGGTCATGACCGCCGAATGGCTTGAAGCCGCCGGCGCTGACGGTCAGGCAATTGTCGACAGGTTCATGTCGCTGAAGTGACCACGACGGACGGGCGCGCCTTTCGCGCCCGTTCACCCCTGTTTTGAGCGAGGTGAAAGTGTCGGCAGAGGTGCACCCCCTGAATTGCCCGATTGGCCGGGATCGGCTGTCCGTCGCCGGAGGTGCTTGGGCAACCTCCGCAGGATCGGCTAGGCTGCCTTCAATTGCGACAAGGACGCAAAGGCCATCGAGAATCGCGCCAGGGTCCCCGACGCGTCCGAAAGGAGGGCGCCTTGGTCCGGACAGCGCAGGCGGTGCGGCAGGAATCAGGTGCATCTCGCCGCACTTGCCGGAAGTCCGCGAGGGCATGCCGCCATGACACTTGTCCGCCGCGCCCTTGATTCGATCTACGTTGCGGCAGGCGTTCTTGCCGCATGCTGCCTCGTTGCCATCTTGTGCCTCATCGTGCTCCAGATGCTCGCGCGCTGGACGGGCGAAGTCTTTCCGGGCGCGCCTGAATATGCCGGCTACTTCATGGCCGCCGCGTCGTTTCTTGCCTTTGCAAACGCCCTCAGCCGGGGCAGTCACATCCGGGTCTCGATAGTGCTGAACGCTCTGCCCCCTCGCGGCAGGCGCCTCCTCGAAGTCTGGTGCTTTGCAATCGGTACCGTCACGGCGTGGTATTTCGTCTATTTTGCCGTACGCTTCGTCTACTGGTCCTGGAAATTCAACGACATCAGCCAGGGCCAGGACCGAACCGAACTCTGGATTCCCCAGAGCTTCGTTCTTGTTGGAGCGATCATCTTCGCCGTGGCGCTCACGGACAATCTCCTCAACCTGATCTTCAAGGGCGAGCACCGCATTTCGCGGGACCAGATCGAACAAGGATTCGGAGGGTAGTTCATGGAAGACGCCTCGATCATCGTCCTGTTCCTCTTCGTGCTCTTTCTGCTGCTGGGATCAGGCGTCTGGGTCGGCCTGTCACTGATCGGCGTTGCGTGGGTCGGAATGGAACTCTTCACGACCAGGCCGGTTGGCGACACGATGCTGACGACGATCTGGTCCTCCTCCTCCTCATGGACGCTGACCGCGCTGCCCCTGTTCATCTGGATGGGAGAGATCCTCTACCGAACCCGCCTGTCGGAGGACATGTTCCGCGGTCTCAGCCCGTGGATGAAGTCGCTGCCGGGCGGCCTTGTCCACACCAACATCGTCGGCTGCACAGTCTTTGCGGCCGTCTCGGGATCTTCGGCGGCGACGCTGACCACGGTCGGCAAGATGTCCATTCCGGAACTCAGGAAGCGGAACTATCCGGAGCCAATGGTCATCGGCACTCTTGCAGGCGCCGCCACGCTCGGTCTCATGATTCCGCCCTCGCTGACACTCATCGTCTACGGGGTCACGATCAACGAATCGATCACCAAGCTCTTCTTTGCCGGAATCGTGCCGGGCCTCGTGCTGGCCGCGATGTTCATGGCGTACGTGGCGATCTACAGCCGCGTGTCGCGGTCCTGGAAGCCGGATGCCGAGCCGCCGATGACGTTTTCCGAGCGCGTCGCGAATTCGCGCTTTCTGATTCCGGTGATCTGCCTGATCCTCGTGGTCATCGGCTCTATGTACCTCGGCTATGCCACGGCCACCGAAGCCGCGGCATTCGGCGTGATCGGAGGCCTGCTCCTCGCCGCCAGCCAGGGGTCGCTCAACTGGAAGACCTTCACCGAAAGCCTGATGGGAGCGACCCGGACGAGCGCCATGATTGCACTGATTCTTGCGGGCGCCGCGTTCCTCTCGCTCTCGATGGGGTTCACGGGGCTGCCACGCGGACTCGCCGATCTCATCGCACAGTGGGAGCTTTCGCGGTTCGAGCTGCTCATGGTGCTTCTGGTCTTCTACATCATCCTAGGCTGCTTTCTCGACGGCATTTCCTCGGTCGTGCTGACGATGGCTGTCGTGGAGCCGATGATTCGCGACGCCGGAATAGATCTCATCTGGTTCGGCATCTTTATCGTGGTGGTGGTTGAAATGGCGCAGATCACGCCGCCGATCGGCTTCAACCTGTTCGTGCTCCAGGGGATGACGCATCACGAGATGAACTTCATCGCGAAGTCCGCGATCCCGATGTTCGTGATCATGGTCCTGATGGTCTTCGTGCTGATCGCCGTTCCGGATCTTGCGACCTGGCTGCCCGATCAAATGAGACAACGACCGTGAACGAAGAGCCGGACTCGATCCGGCAGCCACTCCACGCACCTTCCCCGCATGCCCCCGTTGCTCGGTGCCGGAAGTCCATCCCTCAACTGGAACACGGGCGTGGCGGCGGGCGAGCACTCTTCGAACACAACCCGGACTCGGGAGCTCGGCAGGCGCTTTGACTGACTTGGCGTGCTTGGTTCGGGACACGCCTTGTTCTTGTCGCCCCGCCCTTCCTCGTATTCGAGCGCCGTTCATAGCGTGGCCGCCCGCTATCAGCATCCGCATGCGGCGGAAGAGCTCCGTATCAGGCGACCAGCCGAAAGCGGCTTGGAAAGGGTCTGCCGGGACAGGAAGTCAACAGGTTCCGAATTCCCGCATGATGTCCGGGCAACCCGTCAATCCGTGCGACAGACAATGCGATTCGGTCAAGAACTTGCCGACGAGATCGGACTCGTTCAGGAAGCTACAGCTACCGCCGCAACATGAACCACGCGGAAGCCGCCGCGGCGGGCACCGCGATCGGATCAGAAGCCGCGGACTCAACAAAATTGAACCTGATCACGCAGAGAGTGAGGCGGTCGGACATGGAGTGGCGGCGCGCAGGCCGCCAGGCAGTAGCCGCGCTGATGACTTCGGTCGTTCGAGTGGTCGTACCACATCTCGTGATTGCATTTCTGCGGTCTTGGGATGGCAGCCGACACCGCCAAGAAGTCGCTCTTGAGGTTCGAAATGACCGCCGTTGCGTGCACGCCGGTCATGCGGCCTGACCCGGGAAGCCCCAACGCTCAACATGCGTTCGTCTGCCTCGAGTGGCAGGCGATCCCCGGGTTCAGAGTGAAATCGATCGCCCCTCGTCCGCGCTTTGGCGTGCGGCGTCGAGAACTGCGAGTGTGCGTGCTCCTGTCTCGGCGGAGACCGGGGGCGATGTCTCTTCCCGAACCGCACGTCCGAAGGCTTCGTAGTAATCATGGTAACGGCCCTGTTCGGACGGGATGCGCATCGAACCGGCAGACGTGCGGAGCGTGCCCCAATTGGCTTCAGGCTCGTAGCCCCAGGCCGCGGGGTCGTCGGCCGGACGCTTTCCTGCGAACAGGTCCTGCGCCTGGATGTCGATGGACCTGGAGACATAACTGCCAAGGTCGCCAATGGCCCTGAGTTCACGATCGTCGATGTAGTTGAGCTTGCAGGCAGAGAGGTGGCTGTGCGCGCCACCCTTGTGGCGTAAGGTCATCGTGAAGCTGGCGTCCGTCGGACCTTCCGGCAAGTCGATCATGTCGAGTTGCGCGTCGACGGTTTCGACCGGTCCAAGCAAATAGGTCATCTGATCGACGACATGGCTGCCGAGGTCGCGCAACAGGCCGCCTTTCGGCCCGGCTTCCAGCGTCTGCGGGCTGTCCTGATCCATGCGGCTTTCGATCCTCCAGACCTTGCCGATCCGGCCATCGTCGATGACCTTCTTCATGGTCTGCAGATCCGCGTCGTAACGGCGGTTCTGATAAACGCCGAGTGTCACACCTTCAGCCTTGGCCGCCGCATCAAGCTCCATCGCGCCTTCGTAGTCGGGTGCAAACGGCTTGTCGGCGACGACGTGCAACCCACCACGGATGGCTTCCAGAACCAGCGCCCTACGGGTCTGCGGCGGCGTCGTGACTGTGACCGCTTCGCAGACGCGCACCTCGATCATCGCGGCAAGGCTCGGGAAGACCGGCGTATCAGGCCAGTCCGCCTGGACCTTGGCGACGGTACCCTCCGCCCGCGCTACGATGCCCGCCAGCGCACAACCCTCCGCCGCGTCGATGAAGGGTGCGTGAAAGTGCTGCCCGCCGGTCCCGTAGCCGACCACACCGATCCTGAGCATCAGCCTTGCACCTTCGCCATGAAGGCCTCGAATTCGTCATCCTTGATCGGAACGATGTGCGCTGTCTCGGGATATCCGCCCGTGTCGACGTCCGCCTTGAACTCCTTGAACGCCGCGATGCGCTCGCGTTGCAGTCGCTCGAGCTCTGGCGCGAAGTTTCGGTAGACCTTGCCATGGCGTGGCTTGTGGTTCTTGCCGTAGCCGCAGACATCCTCGGTAAAGAGATACTGAGCATCGGCATGCTTGCCCGCGCCCATGCCAAGCATGACGAGCGACGAGTTCTCCGTCAGGAACTTCGCCACGCGATCGGGCACGACTTCCAGTTCTGCACCAAAGACGCCGATCTCCTCGAGCCTCCGCGTATGTCGCCAGAGCGCCTCTGCCTCATCGGACGTCTTGCCGACAGCGCGCCACCCGGTCCAGGTGACGTAGGACGGGATCAGTCCGATATGCCCGACGACGGGCAAGTGGTTGTCGCAAAGGAGTTTCTGGATCTCGTAGGAGGCTGAACAGTAATAGGCGTCGCCACCCATCCCTGCGTAGTGAAACGCCGCGCGCAGGTAGTCCTCTCCGGTCGCGATGGGCCGCCCCTCAAAACGACCCCAACCGCCATAGGGCAGACCAACCTGCACGAAGCAGTCGCCCGCGGCCTCACGCATTTCGGCATCGAAGAACCGCCCCTCGATCGACAGCATGTGGATGCCGGCAGCGTTTGCGGCGGCCGCTTCCTCGGGTGTGGTCACGAAGAGCATCGAGATCTTCTCGCCACGCCTCTTCATGGCGCGGATGTCTTCGACATGGGGGCGGTTGTGATACATGGGTCTTCCTTTCTCTCAGGCTGCCCGGAGCAGTCATTTCAGGTCTTGGGATGGATTGGCGAGCACCTGCGAAGCGACGCTGGAGTCGCGCTCGAAAGGTTTGTCGAGAACGCGAATGTTCTTGGCGACCGGCATCACCCGGCCCGCCCCCGGCTGCCATCACCGGGGCATCGACACAGGACTCGCGCGCTGCTGCCGCGTTGGAGGGCAACCAAGCCACCGCCGAAGATCTCGATCCGTGCGCCCGTGTCAGGCATTCAGGATTGTCGGCAGCATCGGCATCGGTCCTCGGGGCCAAGCAGGCTTCCGATCCGGGGAACGGCCGCGCCCGCGCACCGGTCGCCATAAACGACCGTTCATGGCAATGGTTACAGGAATTGGTCGCCCTCACCGTCTGACCGCTGGAATCAAGTTCTTGGGCGCACGTACCGATGCGCCGCTCGATCCGCGCGTCTTCATGGGTCTCTATTGGTCGGATCGGCTCGGGTGCACCATCCGGCGCGTCCGGACATCGGTCCAGCCAGTTCCAGAGACCTACGCCAAAGCCCATTTCCTGAATGCGCGATGCCCGCCAGGCGATCGGCTTTTCCGACCAGAGCAATTCGGCACAGGCAGCGAGTCGAAAGTCCATGGTCAGATTTCCACGAACACCCGGCCGTCTTCGATCTTGGTGGGGTAGGTGTGCAGGTTCTCGCAGGCGGGTGGCGTTTCGACTTCACCGGTCGCACAGTCGAAGATCGAAGAGTGTTTCGGGCACTCGATTGTCGCTTCCACCACGAGACCGTCGCTCAGGTGGATCTGCTCGTGCGTGCAGAGCCCGTCAGTGCAATAGTAGTTGTCCTCGTGATCCCGCACGATGATGAACGTCCTCGACCCGTGGTCGAAGCGGATCACGTCTTCCTCTTCGATGTCGCCGGCAGCGCAGGCGTCGATCCATTCGGCCATGGCATTGTCTCCTCTTTTCTCAGGCGGCATGGGCGCGGAACCCGTCGTGACAGGTATTCGCGGTCTCCCGCACGGGTCGCCGGAGGTGGCAATCGGAATTGGTCCGCTGACGCCAAAGGACCGGCAACATCTCTGCGAAGCCGCTGGCCATCGTGCAGTTCCAGGCGGGGAAAGCTGTGCCGACACGCCTCGTGCAGGTCGGGCATCTTGCAGTACGGCACCAGCGGGAACACTTGGTGTTCCTCGTCGCAGTTCATGTTCCAGCAAGCGAAGCGGCCGACAGGGCTCACAAAGACGCTCCGACGGTTCAGACGGTGGTCAAGGCAGTTGTCGGCTCTCCCACCATGCTGAAGCCAGCCACAGATCACCATGTGCCAGACGCCATAGGACCGCGCCAGACCGATCGGCAACGCAGGTATCCTGCTTAGGAAGATCTGCGCAGCGGCGACGGTGACGGCGCGGATGGCCAGCCAGACGCGTGCGGCCTGGATGATCTTGGCCCAAAGGTCCCATTCCACATGCTCTGCCTCATCTGGCACGATCCGGCCTGCCCCTTGGGCGAAAATGCGCCCGCCCCCTTCGATCACGTCGATGTTGCCGAGAGGATTCGCAGCCACCTTGAGCGTGACGACAGGGCGCATGATCGCGGCTTCGGGATCTCGGCCCGTTTTGATGGTGTCCGAGTGGCGCAGTGCGCGGCCGAATTTCCAGCAACAGGGATCGCGGATCATGCGGAGACCAAGGATGCGAAACACGACCTTGTTCACCCAGCGAGTCCTGGAGGCCGTGTCTCGACCGCATTCGTGCCAGCGCGGGTCCATGGCCAGGCCAAGGATTGCGCCATGCGCCAGCCAGAAGCGTGCGGGCCGCAAGGACGGCATCGGGAAGATGGCCAGCCCTGCGAATTGGATCATGCAGCCGAATGGCACGATCAGTTTCCGGGTCGCGGGCTGGCCGGCGCATCCAAGCAATGCCGTCATCGTCTTCTGGTTGGTCGGAGGCCGATGCCAATCTTCCGTGACCAGATCATTGGTCATGGCACGGTCCACGTCAGGTCCCCGGCGGCTGCAGTCAAGGGCCATGACTCAGATGTCCTGAGGTTTGAAATCGGCGGGGCGGTCGGGCATCACCTCTTTCAGAAGGGCTACGGATTTCTCCAGTCCCTCGAGAGAGTTGAGAAGCACGTCCTCGTGCTCGATCGAGAGCCAGCCGTCATAGCCGCCCATCTTGAGCCGGTAGCAGAATTGCCGCCACCATTCCTCGCCATGCCCGAAACCTAGCGTGACATAGGACCAGCTGCGCGCCGGGACATCCATCAGCGAACCGTTTTCCAGCAGCGATGTCGTCGCCTGAATTGGCGCGTTCAGGAACGTGTCCTTGGCGTGCACGTGATAGACCGCCTCGCCCAACGCCTCCGCCGCAACCAGCGGATCGGCCCCCATCCAGAAAAGATGCGAGGGGTCGAGGTTGGCTCCTATGGCCGGCCCGACCGCCTCGCGCAGTCTTCTCAGGGAGGGAACATTGTAGACACACTGGTTGCCGTGCAGCTCCAGCGCAATCTTCTCGACACCGTTCTCTTTCGCAAGTGCCGTGATCTCCTTCCAGAACGGAATCAGCTCTTGCTCCCATTGATACCGCAGGATGTCCTGCGTCTCTGGTGGCCAGCTGCTGACCACCCAGTTGGGCATCTTGTCGTCCTCCGATCCGGCGGGTAGGCCCGACATTGTGCAGACGGTCTCCACACCCATCTCGCCGGCAAGCCGGATGGTCTTTCTCAGGTCCGCGCCATGCCGCGGATCCGTCGGATGCAGGGGATTGCCGTTCGCGTTGAATGAAATTATCTCAAGCCCGCGCTTGTCGAATTCCGCCTGGAACGCGATTTGTGCATCGCGCATGCCAAGCAGATCGTCCAGCTTGCAATGCGGCGCGGTGGACCAGCCGCAGGTGTTCACCTCGACCCCGCTGACGCCGATGCGGGCGGCATGATCCAACATCTTGCTGAAGGGCATGGCCCCAAGGCTGTCTGACACGAATCCCAGTTTCATTCGTAGAACTCCGGTTTGCCAATAATTTGAACCGCTTGCCTTGTGCCCGATGCGAGCGCCTTGACACCCGCCTCCGCAACCACGGCGGCACAATACCCGTCCCAGCAATCGCTGGCGATTTCAGGGAATGCCCCGGTTTCCGCGAAGCGCAGGAATTCCCGGTTTTGGCGTACATAGGCCTCGTGGTAGCGCCCGCGCCAATCGGCATCATAGCGGGTGGCGGAAGTCTGCTTCACGTCCGTTCGAGTATAGGCCACATTATTGATCGAGACACTTCCCGCCTCTCCCACCAATTCGGCACGAACGTCATAGCCGTAGGCCGCGTTGTTGTTGATCTCAATGGTCACGAGCTGACCATCCGCCGTTTCCAGCACCATGACCACCGGAGCGACAAGCCTGTCCGAGCGGCGGGGCTCGTGCGCCGTGATGGTCGTGTATTCGGTGCCCAGAACGTGGCGGGCGACGTCGAATTCGTGCGGCGCGGAATTGGTGATTGCCATGGCCGCGGTAAAGTCCGCGGCAGGGGTTTCGATGTTGCGGTGGAAGTTGTGCATCATGAGCGGCCGGCCCAGCATCCCGCTTGCCAGTGCCTGCCTCATCTCGGCATAGGACTGGTCGTAGCGGCGCATGAAGCCCAGCATGACGTACCGGCTGCCTGCCCGTCGCTCGGCCTCGATCACCTCAAGGCATTCTGCCGAGCTCTGGGACAGGGGCTTTTCGCACAGCACGCGCTTTCCGGCCGCAATGCAGGCCTTCGACAGCGGTGCATGGGTGAAGTCCGGACTGGCCACAATCACCGCGTCAACGTCGTCTCTCGCGATGACTGCCTCCGGGTCGGTGTCGACATCCCCTGCCCCGTACGCATCGGCAACGGACTGGGCGCGACCTGCATCCTTGTCGCAGATCACTTGAAGTGTCGCGCCTGGCATGTCCTGGGCCACGATCCCGGCGTGATCCGCCCCCATCAAGCCCGCGCCGATTACGGCAATCTTCGTCGTCAAGACAGTCTCCATCAATTCGGGTCGATGTGACACCGCTGGCAATGCTGGTTTCGTTTTGGCCGGACAAGAGACCGTCCGGCCGATCTTCAATGTACGGGCGGTGGCGGATGACCTTCGTGGGTCTCCATGTACCCTTCGATGTCGGCCTCCAGGTCGGCCATGGATTCTCCGCCGGCCATGAGGTCGGCAATTTCTTCCCTTGTCTTTTCGCCCTTGCGGAAATCAGCCGCGATGGCACCCCGGATCAGAACGGTGAAGTGATCGCCGACTGCCATTGCGTGCATGACCTGGTGCGTGATGAAGACCACCGCCAGACCGCGCCGCTTGGCCTCGTTCACGATGCGCAGCACATGGGCGGCTTGCTTGACCCCAAGCGCAGCGGTCGGCTCGTCGAGAATCAACACGCGGGCGCCAAAATACACGGCCCGCGCGATGGCAAGCGACTGTCGCTCCCCGCCAGACAGTCCACCGACCAGCCGGTCACCGTCATCAATCCCGGTAATTCCGAATTTCCGGACCTGTTCGACGGCGATGGCGTTCGCCTTCCTTCGATCGAACACCTTGAACGGCCCCCAGCCCCTGGTTGGCTCGGCCCCCGCGAAGAAATTCCTCCCGATGGACATGAGAGGATAGGTCCCGCCAAACTGGTGCACGGTCGCAATGCCCATGTCTTGAGCGTCCTTGGGTCGCACGAAATTGACCGGCTTGCCGTCCATAAGCATCTCGCCGCGGGTCGGCTGATGCACGCCCGAAAGCGTCTTGATCAACGTGGACTTTCCGGCACCGTTGTCTCCCAGCAGGCACAGCACCTCACCTTCGTTGACCTTGAGGCTGATCTCATGAAGCACGTCGATGGGACCAAAGCTCTTGTCCACGCCTCTCATTTCCAGAACGGATGCACTTTCAGGCATTTTCGGTCCCTCACTTTTTCCTTGTGGTCGACGCGCTCGTGGCGAGGTTCCGGAAGGTGTCGTTCATCAGAACTGCGACGAGCAGCAGCGCCCCGATGAAGAGCAGGTTCAGGTCCTTGTCGAACGTCGTGAAATTGATGCCCTGGAAGACGATGCCGAAGGTCAACGTGCCGAAGATCGTGCCAGCCACCGTTCCGAACCCGCCGGTCAGAAGCACGCCGCCGACCACCACGCAGATGATCGTGTTGAAGATCATCCCGAACTGGGTCGTCGTACTTGCCGTGTTGGCGAGAACGGCCTCGGTCATGCCGACAAGAGCCGCCGCCATGGCCGACAGCATGAAGAGCGCGATTTTCAACCGGTTGGTCGGGATGCCTGCGTTTCGGGCACTTTCCTCATCTCCACCCATGGCAAAGATCCAGTTCCCCCAAGGCGCGACATGCAGGATGTAGAAACACGCGATTGCGAAGACGATCCAGATGAAGAACGAGCTTTGCAGGCTGCGGAAGATCGTGACCTTGTTCTCGTCGGAACCAAGCACGAGCGAGTGATAGTCGCCCAAGACGAATTCGGACACCGCGCCAACGTCCTGCAGGCTGTGCTGCGTGGTTCCGGCCAGTTGCTTGGAGACGTAGGCGTTCAAGCCCGCGACCACGAACAGTGTTGCCAAGGTCACGATCAGTGACGGCACGTTGGTGCGTGTCACCAGCATGCCGTTGACATAGCCGATCAGCCCGGCCACCAAGAGACCGACCAGAACGCCAAGCCAGATGTTCATCCCGAAGAGCTCGACCGACATCGCCAGCACGATTCCGCCGGCTGGGATCAAGGCACCGACCGAGATATCGAGTTCGCCCGCGATCATCAGGAACCCGATCGGTATTGCAATGATGCCGACCTTGGACGCGAAGTTGAGCCAGGTTGATGACCCAAGGGCAGTAAGAAAGTTCCTTTCCCAGCCAAAATAGCCAAAGAAAAGGAAGATCAGGATGAATCCTGCCGCAGCGCCCGTCTCAGGCCGCCTGAAGAGCGCCAGGATCGAGAAGCCGCCGATCGCGGAGCCCTCGTCTCTTTGTGTATCCGCCATGCAGGTCGCCCCCAAACTGGCCTCGGAGATTTTGCGCAACCGCAATGCACGGTTGCTAAGGGATGCCCCCGGCTGAAAGAGCCAGCCGGAGGCGGTGGTTTGATCAACGGGCGCCCAGTGCAGCACCGGCAACTACGGCGTCAACGTTCGAGGCGTCAACGATGGCAGGACCGGTCAGCACCGGATCAGTCGATATCTCGGTACCGAACTTCAGGTGCGCAAACAGCATCGACGTTGCCAGAAAGCCCTGCAGATAGGGCTGCTGGTCGATCGCCATAGTCTGGTTGCCGGCCTTGATCCGGTCCAGTGTAGCCGGGCTGAAGTCGAAGGCGGAAACCATGATGTCCAGGCCTGTTTGCTCAACCGCATTGGCTCCGGCGGCCGCACCAAAATCGGCGCAGGAGACCATCGCGTCAATGGATTGGTCACCAATGAACTCGGCTTTCAGCGCCTCGGCCGTGCCGGTCACGTCGCCGTCAAGGTTTGGCGGCGTCTCGAGAACGGTCACCTTGGCGCCGGCTTCGGCTGCACCATCGGTCACACCGCGGCAACGCTCGGTCAGGTTGATCGCGCCGGGCACTTGGATGTGGCAAAGAATGTGGGTCGCGCCGTTCTCTGCCAGGTACTTGCCACCGCCGAAGCCTGCCGCGTATTCGTCCGAGCCAAAGTAGTTGATGGCACTGATGTCGTCCTTGACCGGCAGGCCGGAGTTGTACTGCATGATCACGATGCCCTGCTCACGTGCTGCGTTGAGCGCGGGGATCTGTGCATCCGGCACCCAGATCGGGATCGCAATGCCGTCCACGCCTTGAGCAACGGCCTGGTTGATCAGGGTCACCAGATCGGGACCGAAGTTCTCGTAGTTCTGGGTGCGCAGATACTGGACCGAACCGCCGTTGGCTTCGACCATGTGGGTCGCGTCGTCCACACCTTTCTTGATCTTGTCCATGAACGCGTCCTCGACCGAACCCGCGATCACGGCGATGTCCTGCGCGAACGCGCCGGTTCCCATGACTGCTGCCGTCGCTGCCGCCGCAATGGTTTTGGTGAGCTTCATGTCGAATTCCTCCTTTGTTTGGTCCGCCGGACTGGCGGTTCGACAAGTCAATGGGCCTCTTGCCCGCCTATCGCCCGAGCGGGCGCATCCTGTTTCGGCTTGCTTCGTTTCCCAGTGGCGACGCCGAGCGCCACTCTGCGGAAACTCTCGTTCATCGCGCCCGCAGCCAGAAGCATCACCCCGATGATCAGGTTCGACCAGTTCCGGTCGATGGCAGTGAAGTCTATGCCCTTGTTCACAATGGCAAAGGTAAGCGCACCGACAAAGATCCCCGGCACCGACCCGAAGCCTCCCGACAGCAGGACACCGCCCACGACGACACTCGCGATGATGTTGAAGATGTCGTTCATGCCCCCGGACACCTGCGCCGAGTTGAACAGGATCGCGTGGCACATCCCGACAAATGATGCCGAGGTTGCCGTCAGCACGAAGAGCAGGACTGTCATGCGGTTCACCGGGATGCCGGCATTGCGGGCGCTTTCCTTGTCACCGCCCATTGCGAAGATCCAGTTGCCGTACCTGCTCTGATGCAGGACGAACCAGAAGGTCACCGCGAAGATGATCCACCAGACTATCACCACCTGATGGCTGCCGCCAAAGACCAGCTGTCCGAAAATCGACTTGGCCCAGTCTGGCGCGGTCAGCGGCACCGAGGCACTGCCCGTCAGCAGTTTGGACCCGGCCAGCACGACCCCTTGCATGCCGACCAAGGTGGCCAAGGTGATGATCAGCGTCGGTACATTCGTGCGCACTGCCAGAACGCCATTGATCGTGCCCACGATCACGCCGACACCCAATGCTCCGAGGATGCCGAAGATCATTGGCAGTTCGTAGTGGCCCGAAACGATCGCGGTCGTCATTGCCCCGGCGGGGATCATCGCGCCGATGGAGATGTCGATCTCGCCCGAGATCATCAAGAGGCCGACCGGGAGGGCCACGATTCCGATCCGTGCCGCGTAATTCAGCCAGCTGGCGGCACTCATCAGCTTGCCAAGGTCAACTCCGCCGATGATCACGTAAAATGCCAACACGCCTGTCAGGCTGAGAACGGAAGCCGCAGCCGGGCGGCGGAGCAGGTTCGAGATCATGTCCACCTCCGCGCACTCACGTTTTCTTCGCCGCAGCGCTCAATGCGAGCGTTCGGAAGGTATCGTTTGACAGGACGGCGGCCAGAAGAAGGGCGCCAACGATGATCGACCCGACATTGGGGTCGAGCGCGGCAAAAAAGACGCCTTGGTTCACGACGGCAAAAGTCATTGTTCCCAAGAGGATGCCCAGGATGGACCCTGACCCTCCGGTAAGCAGCACGCCTCCGATCACTACGCACATGATCGAATTGAAGATAAAGGACTGCCCGCCGGCGACCTGCGCCTGTTGGTAGGTCATCACCTGCACAACCCCGACAAAGGCCGCGCAAAACCCAGAAGCCATGAACAGGCCAATCGTCACCCGGGATGTGGGAATTCCGGCGTTCCGCGCACTTTCGCGGTCACCGCCGATGGCAAAGATCCAGTTGCCGATCGGCGAGATGTGCAGGACACAGAAGAACACAGCCGCAAATCCGAGCCACCAGAGGATTGCGACATTGAACATGTTGTTTATGAACTGCCCCAGCAAAGCTTTGGCCATGGGCGTGGGCACGTAAGAAACGCTGGTTGAGCCCTTGATCAATACCGCGAACCCAAGCGTCAGCCCCATGACCGCGAACATGACACCGATGGTGACGATCAGGGACGGGATGGTGGTTCGGGTCACCAGGAGACCGTTCACGAAACCGACGGCAAGACCAACGGCGAGGCCGCCGCAAATGGCCGCAAGGGCTGGTAGGTCATAGTGCCCCGCGAGCATCGCCGTCATCATTGAGGATGCCGGAACGATTGAGCCGACAGAGATGTCGAACTCGCCCGAGATCATCAACAGGCCTACGGGGAGCGCGATGATTCCTACCTCGGCCGCGATGTTCAGCCAGCTGGACCAGCCGGGTGCGCCCATGAACACCGGACCCCCAAGCGCGGCGAAGAAGGCAAAGACAACGACAAACCCGATGAGCGCACCGGTTTCAGGCCGCCTGGCAAGCGCGCCAGGCGAAGAGCGCTTTGCTGCGGTCTGAGATTGCGTCGACATATGTCTGTTTCCCCGTTGGAGGTTTCTTTCAAGCAGCCCAATTGCGGGCCGATCTCGTTGCTTGAAGGTCGTGGTCGCCCGGGCCATGCCGGGCGGCCACGGTTCTCGGGGAGGACTAGCGCGCGCCGGCTTCGACGCCTGCAATCACCAGGTCAACGTTGCTGGCATCCACAACGCCCGGGCCGGTGAGAATTTCACGGGTTGGAATGGTCGTGCCATACACGACGTGATTGTTCAGGATCGACACTGCGAAGAAGCCCTGCTGATAGCCCTGCTGATCAATCGCGCACGCCTGCGTACCCTGCTGGATGTTTGCAAGAATCGAGTCGTTGAAATTCATGCCGCACACATGCACAGAGCCCGTCTTGCCTGCTTGCTGGACACCGCTGATGGTTGCGTTTGTGTCCTGGTCTCCGATGGCGAACATCGCGTTGATGTCCGGGTTCTGCAGCAAGTGCGCACGCACGGCCTGAGCAACAGCCGTGGAATCGCCAAATGCGGTCGCAGGCAGTTGCAGAACAGAGCCAGTGCCACCGTTCTCGGTCATGCCATCGTTGAAACCGTTGCAGAAGGCTTCGATGTTGGCCGCCCCCGGAAGCGTATTCACGCAAGCTCCGTTGGTGTGTCCCGCCTCGGCGAGGTACTCGCCACCCGCATAGCCCGACTTGTAGTCAACCGCGCCGACATAGTTCATCGCGCCAAGGCGGTCTGCCGCCTCGATGCCACCGGCGTTGTAGATGACCAGCGGGATACCCGCCGCAACAACTGCTTCGAAGGCCGGGTCCATTGCTTCGGGCACCCAGTTCGGGCCGACAATTGCGTCCGCTCCCTGGTCGATGGCTTGACGGATCAGCTCTGCCGCGTCGGGACCAAGATTGTCGTAGTTCTGCGGACCGAGCCAGGTGACGGAACCACCCTGGGATTCGGCAACCACACCAGCATCCTCTGCGCCCTTCTTGACACGCGACCAGAACGGGTCATCCGGCTTGCCACCGATCACGAAGATGTTCGCGCCTTCTGCTCCTACGGCAGTTGCGCCAATGGCGAGCACCGCGGCCGCTGCGACTGCTTTGGTCAGTTTCATGTTGGGTCTCCTTCCCTTGGGTGCCGACAATGCGGCGGTTGAATTTGCGGTTCGGTGCACGGGCATGCCTCCTCCGCATTCCCGTAGCGTTGATTGATCAGCGGGCGTCGCTTTCGCTTGATTCGCCTCCACCTGAGTCACCTGCAAAAGACGTGATTCGAGCGCCTAGCTCGGGATGCGACATCCTTGCCCGGCGCCGCATCCTTTCCCTCTTTTCGCGGAAACGCTCCTTCATGCGCTCGTCGGCCTCCCTAGAGCCGTCGTGCCATGTGCCAAAGAGCATATCGAGCGGGACCAATCCGTCGCCGCCGTAGTTCACCTCGAAGTACTTGTGGTGCAGGTAGTGGACATAGGCATGGCTGTCGAGCGCCGCGTTCCCGCCAATTTCGAACTTCTCGAAGCCGAGATGCCCGTTGATTGCACCGAAGCCGACGGAATGCAGCGTGAAGTAGGCACAAAGCGGATTCGAGGGAACGAGCAAGTGCAACCATGCCTCGGCCATGTAGGGAAAGCCCTCCCCAGGATGCATCGAAAGCGAAGACCACGGTGATGGATTGATCGAGTTGTGATGGACCGAATGGACCCACTTGTAGAGCAGCGGCGTATGGATCAGCCGGTGCAAGAAGAAGAAGTAGACTTCATGTACCGCCGGTGCGATCAGGATCAGGAAGGAAAGCCACGCCCAGTGCGTTCCCCATGGCAACCAGATCGCCCAGCTGTTGGCATAGGCCCAGAGCATAACGAACTCGACCACGGTCCAGAGCGGGACGGTGACGAAGACCGTGCGGATGAAGTTGTCAATGTTCTGGCTCTGGAACCAAAAGATGTCGGACGGATAGTCGGCGGGGAACTTCGCGTTGTACTTGAAGCGTGTGCCCTGCGCGCGCTGGATGTAGTACCGCAGTTCGAACACGCCAAAGAAGGCGAATATGGCTACTGCGTTAAGGCCGTAGAGGTACAGGTAGTTCTGGATCGAGAGAGTGGCGAGGCTTTCCCAGCTCGGGATCAGAACGAAGACCCATAGCAGAGCCGTGGCCAGATGAAAGGCGTTCCAAGGCCAGAAGAACGACGGCAGCCAAGCGATCACTTTCCTGAGGCTGAAGGGCCGCTGCCAAATCGGCGCGGGCAGCGCAGCCGCGTTTGGCGCCCAATTGCCGCGTTTGTCGCGTGTCCCCAGTTCCAGGTCGTCCATTTGACATTCCCCCGACGCCGATGGTTTCGCTATTGACAGATTGTCGCATTTGAAATCAAGTTTGCTGAACCAAATTCAGTGATTTTTGGTCATTTTGGTTCATTCTGTCGAACGGAATGACCGAAAATGAAGCAATTGGAGCTTGCAGATGCGACCTACGATCAAGGATCTTGCCGCCGCCGCCGGCGTGTCGGTCTCGACGGTCAACAGGGTCATCAACGACCCTGGCAAGGTCAGGCGGTCGACGCAGCAGTTGATACTCCGGGTTGCAGAAGAGATCGGATTCTATGGGCTTGGCGCGATTCAGCATTCGCTCAAGGAAGGACGGCAGGAGCGCCGGATCGGCGTCCTGCTCTTGCAGGAGAACCGCGCATTCTACAGCGGTCTTGGCGCGGCCTTGCGAGAGGCGGCGCGGAACTGCGTGGAGTTCGAGGTCGACCTGACTCTCGAGTTCATGAACGACCTGTCGCCCGACCAAGTCGCTGACCGCTTGCTGGCGATCGGATCGAAATGTGATTCGGTCGCGCTCGTGGCTGCAGAGCATCCGCTTGTTTCAGACGCGATCGACTCGCTGCTTGAAGACGATGTGCCGGTTGCAGGCTTGATCACGCCGCTGACAGCCCGCGAGAGCGTTGGCTACATCGGTCTCGACAACTGGAAGGTCGGACGTACGGCGGCCTGGGCGTTTGACAAGATGTGCAAACGGCCTGGCAAGATCGGGATCCTTGTCGGGAATCACCGCTATCGAAACCAGGACATGAACGAAAGCGGATTCCGGTCCTACTTCCGGGAGCACAACCAGAACTTCACCTTGCTGGAACCGAAGTCCACCTACGAAAGCGCGGCAGTGGCGCGCGAAATCACCGAGCAGCTCTTGTCCGAGCACCCTGACATGTGCGGCCTGTTCGTTTCGGGCGGCGGCATTACAGGTGCGCTCGCTGCATTGCGGGATGCGGAAATTCCAAGGGACTTCGTGAGCATTGGCTACGAACTCATAGAGGCAACGAGAAGGGGCCTCATCGACGGCACGCTGACCATGGCCATAGCCCACCCGATGGCCACCATCGCGCGCAGGACCATCGATGCGCTGACAAGGGCGAAGGCCTTTGACGGTACGGGAGTTTCGCCGAACACAACCTTGGGATTCGAGATCTATACGTCGGAGAACATTTGACACTCCCAAGCCACGGATCGTGAGGCTGCCTCCGCTGGAACCAAGCCAACGTGAAGATCTTCCGGCATGTCAATTTCTTGATCGATGCATCAAGGCGCGAACCAATTCAGGGCATCGGCAAAACAGAGGCCCTCACGGGCAAAATGGCTGCCTGATGCCCACGGCGGATCAGCCGTGGGAACAGATTCGTGCCTTGGAACCCTGTCGGATCTATTCTGGGTCGTCAGCAGTACTTTTGCGGTCCGATCCACTGCCGCGTGGAATAGCGGTCCCCATGGCACCAGCCGATCGGCAGCCGGCGTTCGACCTCGGCCTTCAGGTCCGCACCCAAGTCCAAGTTGGCCCCTTCCACCAGTTCGGCGAAATGGTCGCAGTTTCGGGTGCCAGGGATCACCAGCGTGGAAAGGCTTTGGGCCAGAACCCAGGCTATCGCCAGTGCCGCGGTGGAACAACCTGCCTCACCTGCCAGATCGCGCAGCGGCTGGCTTGCGGCCAGGTTGCGTTCGAGGTTGCCGCCGGAAAACCGCGGATTGGACTTCATGAAGGCC
>VXPN01000271.1 GCA_009839535.1 Boseongicola sp. SB0662_bin_57
GTCCGGACTCGGTCGGGAATCGCCCCGCAGAGGAATGCGGCGAAGCCAGAAGTCCAAGATATTCCAGATCCTGCATCACGTTTCTGACCGTCGCAGCGCTGACCTTCTCGTTCAGTTCCCGCGTGAGTCTGCGCGAGCCCACCGGATCACCGGTTTCCAGATACCCTTCCACGACCCGTCGAAACACTTCGCGCGAGCGTTCGTTCATCTCATTCAGAAGCTGTCCTGCGTCGGTCATGGGTCGGTCGGGATGTCAAGGCGCTGCAATTAAAGTGAAGCGGCGCACAAGGTCAATCGGGGTTGATGCAGTCCGATGCCGCAACTATCAAGCGTCCCGTCCAAACCGGAGAATTCCCATGCGGCCCTCGGGACGAAAGAACGACGAGATGCGCAACGTGTCCATCGAAGCGGGCATCACGCGTCACGCGGAAGGATCATGCCTGATCAAGTGCGGCGACACGCAGGTCCTGTGCACCGCATCGATCGATGGCCGGGTGCCGTTCTGGATGAAGAACTCCGGGCTTGGCTGGGTGACCGCGGAATATGGCATGCTGCCTCGAGCAACGCATTCGCGCGGCCGTCGCGAGGCCAAGACGGGTCAGTCCGGGCGCACGCAGGAAATCCAGCGCCTTATTGGTCGGGCCCTTCGCGCCTGCGTGGACCGTTCCGCGCTCGGCGAACGCCAGATCGTCATCGACTGCGATGTCCTCCAGGCCGATGGTGGCACACGCTGTGCATCCATTACCGGCGGCTGGATTGCATTGCGTCTTGCGGCCAATGAACTCTTGAAGTCCGGTCAGGTCACAGCCGATCCGGTCAGGGATCACGTTGCAGCCGTGTCCTGCGGCATCTACGGCGGTCAGCCGATCCTGGACCTTGACTATCCTGAAGACAGCGAAGCAAGCGTTGACGGCAACTTCGTAATGACGGGTACCGGCCGTCTTGTCGAAGTCCAGACGTCGGCGGAAGGGGAGACGTTCTCGCGCGACGAAATGTCCGCGTTGCTCGATCTTGCCGGCCTTGGCGCCCAGGCCCTTGTCGCAGCACAAAAGGACGCCACCACCTGATGCGCCGCTTTGCCGGCGACCGCCTTCTGGTCGCGACACACAATTCCGGGAAGCTCGAAGAAATCGCCGACTTGCTCAGCGGCCACGCCATCCACATCATCGGAGCGGCCGACCTTGGCCTCCATGAACCGGAAGAGACCGGTGCGGACTTCATCGCGAACGCCCGGATCAAGGCGCATGCCGCGTCCCGCGCCACCGGACTGCCCGCGCTAGCCGACGATTCCGGGCTCGAGATCAATGCCCTTGACGGCGCGCCGGGCGTACACACGGCAGATTGGGCCGAAACGTCCAGTGGACGTGACTTCGTGCTCGCAATGACCCGCGCCTACAACGCACTTGTCGATTCCGGCGCCGCACAGCCCTGGATCGCCCGGTTTTGCTGCACCTTCGTGCTTGCCTGGCCCGATGGGCACAGCGAGACATTCGAAGGGCACATGAACGGCCGGATCACGTGGCCCATGCGTGGCGACAAAGGCCATGGATATGACCCAATTTTCCAGCCCGACGGCCATGGCATCACGTTCGGTCAAATGAGCCGCCCGGAAAAGAACCGTGTCAGTCACCGTGCCGATGCGTTCCGGAAGCTGAAGGCGGTATTTCAACATGGATAGGGGCTTTGGGCTTTATGTTCATTGGCCGTTCTGCCAGGCAAAGTGCCCCTATTGCGATTTCAACAGCCATGTCTCCGCTTCCATCGACCACCCGCGCTGGCAGAAAGCGTTCCTGAAGGAAATCACGAGGATCCGGGAAGAAACCGGTCCTCGCAAGTTGAGTTCGATTTTCTTCGGCGGCGGCACACCAAGCCTCATGGCCGCAGAAACCGTCGCCAGCATCGTCGAGACGGCACAGGATGCCTGGGCCCCTGCCGACGACATCGAGATCACGCTTGAAGCCAACCCAACCTCGGTCGAAGCTGATCGCTTTCGCGCATACGCCAAGGCTGGCGTCAATCGTCTCTCGCTTGGCATCCAGTCGCTTCGGAATCCGGACCTGAAGGCGCTTGGCCGTCGTCACACGAGCGCCGAGGCTGTCGCTGCCTACGACATCGCGCGATCGGTGTTTCCACGCGTGTCTTTCGACCTGATCTATGCCCGCCAGGAGCAGACGGCCGCGGAATGGGAGGCGGAACTTGCAGAAGCTCTCGAACTCGGCGCCGATCACGTGTCACTGTACCAGCTTACGATAGAGCCAGGCACGGCGTTCGGCGACCGTCACGCTGCTGGGCGCCTGCCGGGACTTCCCGACGAGGGACGTTCCCTGGACATGTTCAACATCACGCAGGACATGACAGAGGCGGCGGGACTTCCGGCCTACGAAATCTCGAACCACGCGCGGCCAGGAGAAGAAGGCCGGCACAATCTTGTTTATTGGCGCGGGGGCAACTGGGCTGGCATCGGGCCAGGCGCGCATGGTCGCCTGACAATTGACGGCCTTCGCATCGCAACGGAATGTCCTTCCGGCCCGGATCGCTGGCTTGGCGCCGTGGAAGCGACCGGCAGCGGCTACAGTCGGCGCGAAATCGTTTCCGCAGAGGACACGCGCATCGAGGCCGTCATGGCAGGCCTGCGCCTGGCCGAAGGTGTCGCAACAAGCTTGCTAGAAGAATACAATGATATCAATGACTTGGTGAACTCCGGGCATTTGGAGCGAACTCCGGATTTCGTTCGAACAACCCGCAAGGGCCGCCCTCTTCTTGACGCGATCTTGCGGGAAATCCTTGTTCAGCCCGTCCCCGTGGTCACAAGCAGCCGCCGGCAGAGTTCGTCGAACTGATCGAGGCTCCCGTAGCGGAGCGTCACCGAGCCCGCTTCGCCGCCGGCGGCGTGGTCGATGCTCACCTTCATGCCGAGCGCGGCCGCAAGATCCCTCTCCGCGGCGCGCGTGTCCGCGTCCTTCTCCCGCCGCGGCCCGCCGCGGGGCCGCGACCGGCCGCCGTCCCGGTCCTCCTGGGCCAGCGCCTCGGCCTGGCGCACCGACAGCCCCCCGGCGACGATCCGACGCGCCAGCCCCTCCGGGTCCGCCGCCGACACCAGCGCCCGCGCATGGCCCGCCGACAGGTCCCCGGAAAGCACCAGATCCTGCACGGCCTGCGGCAGCGCGAGCAGACGGAGCAGGTTCGCGACGTGGCTGCGGCTCTTGCCCAGGGCCCGAGCGAGCGCCTCCTGCGTGTGCCCGAAGCGCTCCATCAACTGCCGGTAGCCCGCCGCCTCCTCCATCGCGTTCAGGTCGGCGCGCTGGATGTTCTCGACGATGGCGATCTCCAGCACCTCGGCGTCGTCGAGGTCGCGCACGATCGCGGGAACCTCGTGCAGCTGCGCGCGCTGCGCGGCCCGCCACCGGCGCTCGCCGGCGACGATCTCGTAGCGGTCCGGGTCGCGGGGGTCCTTCCGGAGCACCAGGGGCTGGATGATCCCCTTCTCGCGGATCGAGGCCGCGAGCTCGTCGAGGGCGGCGTCCGTGAACGTCCGCCGCGGCTGGCCCGTGTTCGGCGAGATCCGGTCGATGCCGACCGTCGTCTCGCCGGCGCGCGGCGCTCCCGGTCCGGAGGCCGGCTTCGCCTCAAGGTCGGCCATGAGAGCCGAAATCCCTCGCCTAGGTGCCAAGCCGCGCCGCAGTTCAGCCTTCCCCCTCGCCATGGTCCTGCCCCTCACGATGTGATCTGCGCTTGCTTCCCTAGCATCTCCTTTGCCAAGGCACGATAGGCCAAGGCGCCCTTTGATTCCGGTTCATAGCCGATTACAGGCATTGCATAACCGGGAGCCTCGGAAATCCGCACGTTTCGCGGCACAATTGTCTCATAGACGAGGCCGCCCAGGGTCTCCCGGGCATCGCCTGCCACTTGCTGGCTCAGCTTGTTGCGACCATCATACATGGTCAGGACGATTCCCTCGATGCGCAGATCCGGGTTGGCCGTGTCGCGCACCTGTCGAAGGGTCAGCATCAGCTGCGACAGCCCCTCAAGCGCCAGGAACTCTGTCTGCAGCGGAACCAGGACGGAATCAGCAGCCACCATCGCGTTCACTGTCAGGAGATTCAGCGCCGGAGGGCAGTCAATCAGCATGAAACCAAGGCCCAGCGCGTCTGTGTCCGGATGCCTCAACGCGTTGCGCAACAGGAAGCTCCGACGCTCCATCGATACCATTTCAACGTCTGCGGAGCTCAGGTCCGTGGTGCCAGGGGCCACGCAGAGTCCCTCGACGCCGCAATCCTGCACCACGCGTTGCAGCTCCACGCCCTCCAGGACCAGGTCGTAAGTCGTGTACTCCCGAAGCTCGTGCCCTATTCCCAGCCCGGTGGACGCGTTGCTCTGGGGATCAAGGTCAACCAGGAGTGTCTTGTATCCCGATTCCGCGAGGGCAGCCCCAAGGTTGATCGCCGTCGTCGTCTTCCCGACACCGCCTTTCTGATTGGCGATCGCGATGATTCGCGGCCGCGGGCTCCGCTCAGGCACGCCTTATTCCTCCAATGCTCAGGATCACGGCCTCTTTGTCCGTTTCGCTTGGATATGTTTCGCAATCAAAATGCCAGTGTTCAAGCGCGTGCCTGATTTCGCCCTGCACTTTCTTCCCTTTCGGCAGAATTGCCCGGCCATCAGGCTTCAAGTGTCGGTGGACATGGCCAAGAAGCGTGCCGAGAGGTGCAAGGGCGCGCGCAGAAACCACGTCAGCGCATTGTGGTTCCGCATTCTCAAGCCGCTCCGATATGACCTTGAAACCGGTGGTTTGCCGCGAGAGAGCGCCAAGGAAAGCGGCCTTTCTCTGATCGGCCTCAATCAGGACGGTCTCGATGATGTCCTTTGCCATGATGGCGACGACGGCTCCAGGAAAGCCTCCGCCGCTGCCAAGATCGACCCAGCGACGCGCCGGAGGCGCCAGCCGAAGCAATTGCGCCGAATCAAGAAAATGCCGCGTCCACAACCTCTCCATCGTTCCTGCGGACACGAGGTTTATGCTCCGATTCCAGCTCCTCAGGAGCTCCGCGTAAGTCTCGAGCATCGCCAATGTTTCACGTGAAACATTCGTCCGGGCGCAAAATTCGGCCTTTCCGGTCATGATGCCCGGCGTTCGCCCATGCGAAGCTTTGCCAAGATCAGCGTCAGCGCGGCAGGCGTCATGCCTTCGACCCGGCCGGCCTGCCCGAGCGTTTCTGGGCGCACTGCCGCAAGCTTCTGCCGCAATTCGTTGGAGAGCCCGCCCAGAATCCCGTAATCGAAGTCCGCCGGGATCGCATGCATCTCATCGCGCCGGAGGTTGTCAACATCCCTTGCCTGGCGCGCCACGTATTGCGCGTAAAGGGCGTCACGCTTGAGCTGTTCCTGGATGTCCGCACGAATGTCCGAAAGTTCCGGCCGCAGGGCCAGAAGTTCTTCAAAACCGACATCCGCAAAAGCCAGGAGTTCCGGCCCTGTTCGCATTGCACCGCCTCGCGAAATCCGAATTCCGGCATCAGCGGCCTCGGAAGCGGAAACCTGCACCTGCTCAAGGCGGGCCTTCCCGGATTCGAGCGCATTCATCTTTTTGGCGAATTCCGCTTGCCGTGCCTTGCTTACGCATCCGAGCCTGATTCCGAACGGTGTCAGGCGCTGGTCCGCATTGTCCGCCCGCAGGGAAAGCCTGAATTCGGCGCGGGACGTGAACATCCTGTAAGGTTCGGTCACGCCTCGCGTCACGAGATCATCGATCATGACTCCAACGTACGAGGATTCCCGCGAAAACCTGGCTGGCTCGAGGCCCAAAGCGTCAGCGGCCGCGTTGAGACCTGCAACCAGGCCCTGCGCCGCCGCCTCTTCGTATCCTGTCGTCCCGTTGATCTGGCCAGCAAGGTAAAGACCCTCGACGTCCCGCAGCCTCAATGTCGACGCGAGCGCCCGTGGGTCGACATAGTCGTATTCGATCGCATAGCCCGGTTGCGCGATTTCCGCTCGCTCCAGGCCCGCTATTGAATGCACGTAGTCATGTTGCACGTCTTCCGGCAGCGATGTTGAAAGCCCGTTCGGATAGACCAGGTCCGTGTTCAGCCCCTCCGGCTCCAGGAAGACCTGATGCGCGGACTTGTCTGCGAATCGCACCACCTTGTCCTCGATGGACGGGCAGTATCTTGGCCCAACGCCCGCGACATTGCCGCCGTACATTGCCGATCGGCCGAGGTTCTGCCGGATGATGCCGTGCGTCCTTTCGTTGGTGCGCGTGATTCCGCAAGCGATCTGCTGCGCCTCCGCACGCTGCGTCAGAAACGAAAAGAATACGGGATTTTCGTCGCCGGGCTGCATTTCAAGCCCATCCCAGTCAATGGACGACGTGCGCAAACGTGGAGGCGTTCCCGTCTTCAGTCGACCAAGGCGCAGCCCGAATTCATCGATTCGCTCCGCCAAGGCCACCGAGGACGCGTCTCCAATCCGTCCGCCCGGACGCGACGTGGCGCCGATATGGATCGTTCCACGCAGGAAGGTGCCCGTGGTCAGCACGGTCGCCGAGGCCTCGACCCTGGATCCATCCGCAAGCACAACCCCCGCGACGCGGAACCCGTCCATGATGAAGTCGGTCACTTCGCCTTCCAGAATGCATATCTCTGGATGATCCGCGATTTCTGCAAGCATTGCAGCACGATAGAGTGCCCTGTCTGCCTGGGCTCGAGGTCCCTGGACCGCCGGACCCTTGCGCCGATTCAGAAGCCGGAACTGGATGCCTGACCGATCTGCCACGCGGCTCATGACTCCGTCGAGCGCATCGATTTCCCGTACAAGGTGCCCCTTGCCCAGACCGCCGATCGCCGGGTTGCATGACATGACGCCGATTCCATCACGCGAAAGCGTGACAAGAATCACGCGCGCTCCCCGTCGCGCCGCTGCATGGGCCGCATCCGCGCCGGCATGACCGCCGCCGACAACAACCACGACTGGCCGGGACTGTTTCACGTGAAACACCGCTTGTTACTTGCCAATGCAAAAATTGGCGAAGATGTCATCAAGTATATGCTCGACATCCACGCGCCCGGCAAGGCAATCGAGCGCCCGGATTGCCGAACGAACCTCTTCAGCGGCAATTTCTGCCAGATCCGCCTCGCATTTCAGCTGGATTGTTGCACACTGCAGCGATTCAATTGCTCTTTTCATTGCAGTTCGGTGGCGCTCGCGGATGGCCAGCCCCACCGTGCCTGCCCGCGACTCCAGTCGCGTTCCGATCTCGTCCACCAGCCAGTCAAGTCCTGCGCCGGTTCTTGCCGAAAAATCCCCTTCGCAAATGTCCGCCTTCGGAACGGCCAGGATATCGTCGCCTTGGGGTTCCATTGTTGGCGCTGCAGCGCGGCATTCCCTGAGAATCACGCGAAGATCCGCCTGTTCCGCTCGAACACGGGTCTTCGCGACTCCAAGCATCTCGATTTCATTGCGCCCTTTTCGAAGTCCGGCCGTATCCAGTACCGTGACAGGCAGCCCCCGCAGGTCCATTCTTACCTCGATGACATCGCGTGTCGTGCCGGCGATGTCCGATGTGATCGCCGCATCCCGGCCTGCCAATGCATTCAGCAATGTCGACTTTCCGACATTGGGAGGCCCGACAATCGCGACCTCGAAGCCATCACGAATGCGCTCCGCGATTCCAGTGCCTGCACTTTCCTTCTGAAGGTCCGAGATGACGTCCGCCACCAGCTCCCTGACCTCCGGCTTCACGTCTGCAGGCACGTCCTCCTCAGCAAAGTCGATCGTTGCTTCAAGCAACGCGGCCGCTCTGACGAGCTTTGACCGCCAGTTGGCTGCCTGCGCTCCCAACGCGCCCGAAAGGACCCGGAGCGCTTGTTGGCGCTGTGCTTCGGTTTCCGCCTCGATGAGGTCGGAAAGGCCTTCGACCTGGGCAAGATCGAGGCGCTCGTTCTCCAGCGCGCGCCGCGTGAATTCTCCTGGTTCCGCAAGCCTGTGCCCGGGCTGATCGCCAAGAGCCTGCAAAACCGCATCCACTGTCGCCATGGAACCATGCAAATGAAGTTCGGCAACATCTTCACCCGTAAAGCTGTGCGGCCTTGGAAACCAAAGGACGAGCGCCTCGTCCAACGTGGCTTCTCCGTCCGAAAGAACCCGGAAGGACGCACGTCGCGGCCGCGGTCGATCGCCAGCCAGCCGATCAAGGGCCGTTCCCGCATCGGGACCGGAAAGCCGTACTACGGCAACACCGGACTTCCCCCGGACGCTGCTGAGGGCAAAAATCGTATGGTCATGATTAACCATCTGAAATAAAACATGAAATCACGCATTCATGGAGTCAAAGAACTCCGAATTGGTCTTCGTTTGCTTGAGTTTCGACAACAGGAACTCGATGGCGTCTGTTGTGCCCATCGGGTTCAGGATCCGTCTCAGCACGAAAGTCTTCTGCAAGTCGTTCTTGTCGACCAGCAGGTCCTCCTTTCTCGTGCCGGACTTGAGAATGTCCATTGCGGGATAGACGCGCTTGTCCGCTACTTTCCGATCCAGGACGATCTCGCTGTTGCCCGTTCCCTTGAATTCCTCGAAAATTACTTCGTCCATCCGGCTGCCCGTCTCAACGAGCGCCGTGGCAATGATGGTCAGGGACCCGCCCTCCTCGATATTTCTTGCCGCGCCGAAGAACCGTTTCGGACGTTGCAAGGCGTTGGCGTCCACGCCTCCCGTCAACACTTTTCCGGACGACGGCACAACAGTGTTGAACGCGCGCCCAAGGCGGGTGATTGAATCGAGCAGAATCACGACGTCTCTCTTGTGCTCGACCAGGCGCTTGGCCTTCTCGATCACCATGTCGCTCACTGCGACATGCCGGCTGGCAGGCTCGTCGAAAGTCGATGAAATCACCTCGCCCTTTACCGACCTCTGCATGTCAGTCACCTCTTCGGGGCGTTCATCGATCAGCAGCACGATCAGGTAGCATTCCGGATGATTTGTTTCGATCGAATGCGCGATGTTCTGGAGAATCACGGTCTTGCCTGTCCGAGGCGGCGCCACGATCAACGACCTCTGGCCTTTTCCTATCGGTGCAACAAGATCGATGACTCGGGCAGATCTGTCCTTTATCGTTGGATCCTCGATTTCCATCGTCAGACGCTCGTCCGGGTACAGTGGCGTGAGGTTGTCAAAACTCACCTTGTGCCGCGCCTTTTCCGGATCCTCGAAATTGATTTTCTCCACCTTCGTCATTGCGAAATATCGCTCGTTGTCATTCGGTTCGCGAATGACGCCCTCTACCGTGTCGCCTGTACGCAATGCGAACTGGCGAATCATCTCGGGCGAAACGTATATGTCGTCCGGCCCAGGCAGGTAGTTTGCTTCCGGTGAACGCAGGAAGCCAAATCCGTCCTGGAGGACTTCCAAGACGCCGTCGCCACCGATCGTCCAGTCGTC
Source organism: Boseongicola sp. SB0662_bin_57 (assembly GCA_009839535.1). GTDB lineage: Bacteria > Pseudomonadota > Alphaproteobacteria > Rhodobacterales > Rhodobacteraceae > JAJEFO01. Next base: position 9,430 of record VXPN01000271.1, read on the forward strand.
ATCCGCACGCTCCTTCAGAATCGAGAACATCATCTCGCCCTTGCGCATCGTTGACGCGTTTTCGATCTCAAGGTCCTCAGCGAGATTCAGCAGCTCTTTTGGAGACTTGGACTTGAGTTCGGAGAGATTGAGACGATGAGCCATGACAATGCCTTTCGGACATCCGCGTTGCGGACGCATGGGAAGCAGGATTGCAGAATTTCCAATGGTGTCAGGACGACACCCGCAACGGGTAATTAGTCACGAGCAAACGCCGAGTCAACAATCGTTAGAACCTGAGCACAACTGAAAAGACGATGACAATCATCAGGACCGTTGGCACCTCGTTCATCAAACGGTAGTCCCGGCCCGTCAACGCATTCGTTCCTGTCTCAAGTGTCTTGCGCCTCTGTGCCAGCCAGTGATGAAACCAGGTCATGGCGAGAACTGCCGCGGCTTTAGACCATGGCCAGATCTGCGACCAGTCTACAATTCCTGGAACAAGCAACAGTGACAGGCCAAAGACCCATGTTGCAATCATGGCTGGGTTCATGATGACACGTAAAAGCCGCCGTTCCATCATGACGAAGAGATCGTGTCTTTCGCCAGTGCAGCATGCTTGTTCAACGTGATGCACGAAGAGACGAGGAAGATACAAGAGGCCTGCCATCCATGAGATGACCGAAATGACATGAAGGGCCTTCAACCAAGGATACATGAATACCGGCATTTCAAGCATTCGTCTTCTCCGACGGGACTGGTTTCCAAACAAAGATCAAGGATTAAAGAGAGTTGTGGTGGTTGTAGGGCATGGGGACAAGTGGAATTGGCATATGACGCAACTTATGCACACAGTTCAATGTCAGGTCACTTAACCGACACAAGTTGTCGAGGCATCGTGTTTCATGCATTGAAAAGAACCCCTTACCTTGTTTCTGGTTTTCTGCAATGTTGTGGAACGCTGTGGGAAAGGCCTTGGAAAAAAGGCTTGTCCACATGCGATGGCAATCGCATTTCCACGGTGGATGGATCTTGCATGAGACTGGCCGGCACGATCAAGAAGAGACCAAAAGCCGTCTTCCCATCGGCTCCGGCTGCAATTGAACCGGAACACGCGGCAAGACTTGCACAGAGTTATCCACATGCCTGAACGCTTGATTCTTGCCTCTGGTTCGGATGCACGTGCAGAAATGTTGCGTCGGGCAGGCGTTGCCTTTGACGTCACTCCGGCACGCGTCGATGAAGATACAGTCAAAGCCGGACTTCAGGCTGAGGGTGCAAGCCCTCGGGACATCGCCGATGCGCTTGCGGAGGCGAAGGCGCGAAAGATCTCGGCAAAACACCCGGAAGCGCTTGTCTTGGGTGCCGATCAAGTGCTTGAATTCGATGGAAACATTCTCTCCAAACCGGAAACCAGGGCAGATGCGGTCCGGCAACTGATGTCAATGCGAGGCGCAGTTCACAAGCTCCATTCGGCAGCGGTCATATATGAGGGCTCGCACGCTGTCTGGCGGCATGTTGGCTTGGCGCGGCTTAACATGGCGACGCGTTCGGACGTCTGGATTGCAGATTACGTCGACCGGAAGTGGGACCATGTCCGGCGCTCTGTCGGTGCCTACAGGATCGAAGACGAAGGCGTCCGTCTCTTTTGCCGTATAGACGGCGATCACTTTGTTGTTCTGGGGCTCCCGTTGCTGGAAGTCTTGTCCTATTTGGCGTTGCGAGGCACGCTGCCGTCATGACATCCCAAAATCGAATTCCTCTTGCTGGCGTGATCGGCAGGCCAGTGGCCCATTCGAAGTCGCCTCGGATATTTCGGCACTGGCTGACGCATTTCGGTGTCAAGGGCCACTACATCCCGATGGATGTTGCAGAGCAGGATCTGGAAACTGTCATCCATGCACTTCCAAGGCTCGGATTTGTTGGCGTAAACGTCACGATCCCGCACAAGGAGCATGTGCTCGAAATCGCAGATCTGGTATCAGACCAGGCAGCATTGACAGGTTCCGCGAACACGCTTGTGTTTCGTGACGACGGCACGGTCCATGCAGACAGCACGGACGGGCATGGCTTTATGGAAAACCTGCGCAGCAACGCTCCTGACTGGGATCCCGGGCAAGGACCGGCGGCAATTCTCGGTGCTGGCGGTGCCGCAAGAGCCGTTGTTGCCTCGCTCCTGAACGCCGGTGCCGAGGAAATCCGGCTGTCAAACCGTACGCGGGCGCGAAGCGAGATTCTAAGAAAGGAATTCGGGGCCAAGGTCCGGATTCATGACTGGAACGAGGCCGGAGACATGTTGAAGGGCGCAAGGACGGTTGTGAACGCAACATCTCTTGGCATGGTTGGCCATGGCAGGCTGCAGGTGCCGCTTCGCGACCTTTCAGGCGATGCAGTCGTAACCGACCTGGTCTATGCTCCTCTTGAGACGGAGTTTCTTGCGCAAGCGCGCCGTATCGGGTGCCAGACGGTTGATGGTCTCGGGATGCTCCTGTTTCAGGCCGCACCGGGATTCGAGCGCTGGTTCGGGATTGCCCCGCATGTTGACGACCAGTTGCGGCAGGCGGTTCTTTCGTGACCCGTCCGACAGTGATCGGGCTCACGGGGTCCATTGGCATGGGCAAGACAACCACGGCAAGAATGTTCCGAGAGACCGGGATCCCGACCTGGGACGCTGATTCCGCAGTGCATCGTCTTTACAAGTACGGTGGCTCGGCTGTTGAGCCGATAAGGTCCCTCAATCGTGAAGTGATCCGCGACGGCGCAGTCGACCGGACAGCGCTTTCCGAATGGATAGCCCGTGACAACTCCGCCTTGGACAGGATTGAGAACATCGTTCACCCACTTGTGCGCGCCGATCGCGAGAAGTTCGTTCGAGAGGCAATTGAGCCAGTGGTGCTTGTCGACATTCCTCTTCTCTTCGAGACTGGTGCGGAAGGGGCCGTGGACGTCATCGTCGTCGCGTCAGCGCCCGGGGACATGCAAAGCGAGCGCGTCCTGGCTCGCCCAGGATGGACGAAAGAGAAGTTCGAGCGGATCAGGTGCCGACAGATGCCAGACGCCGAAAAGCGGCGCCGCGCGGACTACGTGATCGAAACGATCACACTTGAAGCCGCTCGCAAGTCTGTCCATGATGTCCTTGAGCAGATCAGGGCCGGGCAAGCACATGAGGGAAATCGTCCTCGACACCGAGACGACAGGTCTTGATCCGGACGCCGGCGATCGTATCGTCGAGATCGGTGCAGTGGAGCTGCTTGGGCACATACCGACGGGAAACACCTATCACCAATACGTCAACCCGGAGCGCAATGTGCCCAAGGAAGCAGTCGACGTGCACGGCCTCACCGACGGCTTTCTGCGCGACAAGCCTTCGTTTGGCGCAATAGCGCAGGACTTTCTGGCGTTCATCGGTGATGCAAAACTAGTCATCCACAATGCAGCATTCGACATGAGGTTCTTGAACGCGGAACTCCGCTGGCTAGCCCTTCCGCAAATTGACGAGGGGCGGGCAGTCGACACTCTTGAAATTGCCCGAAGGAAATTCCCAGGTTCGCCCGCCTCACTTGATGCTCTGTGCCGACGCTTTGGAATCGACAATTCGAACCGGACCCTGCATGGCGCGTTGCTTGACAGCGAAATCCTTGCGGAACTCTATCTCGAGCTGATCGGCGGCAGGCAACCGGATCTGCTGCTTGCCGCCAAGGACGAAGCGACAGTTGCGACCGAGACAGGCGAGCAGTGGCGACCGGGGCCTCGGCCCGTCCAGCTCGGGTCGCGTGTGACACCTGAGGAAGCGAAGGCTCACGCTGAACTCGTAGCCAGGCTGGGCGAGGGCTCGGTCTGGCAACGGCTCAGTTAGCCGGCGTTTCGGCGTCCCCGGATTCCTTCTGTTGCTGCTTGAGTCGCTCCCTGTAGAGCGTGACAAAGTCGATGACGTCCAGGTTCAATGGCGGGAACCCGCCATCCCGGGTCATGTCGCTGACAATCCGGCGCACGAACGGGAACATCATGCGCGGGCACTCGATCATCAGGAACGGATGCAACTGTTCGCCGGCGATGTTCTTGATCTGGAACAGCCCCACGTATTCAAGTTCCAGCAAAAACAGGACATCGTCACTGTTCTTGTCTTTCGAAGTTATGCTGTACTTGGAGGCAACCTCGAACCGGTCGTCATCTCCAATCTTCCGCGAATCGATCGTCACTTGCGCCTGGAAGTCTGGCCGGACTTCGGCATTGACGGGCTTTCGCGTGACGATGTTTTCAAACGACAGGTCGCGAATGAACTGCCCGAGAACCTTCATTTGCGGAACCTGAGGCTCCTGCGGTGCCGAACCGTTCCTTTTCTTGGTCATGAGAGCTCCGATGGCAGCCTTGAGATCTGCAGGGCTTTATCAGAGCGTTCGGCGACGCTCAATGCCGCCTTCATCCACGGGTTCGTCTGAGAGCTCCTCGAATTCTCCGTCAACCACTTCCGCCTCCGGAGGCCGGGCAGAGGACCCGTAGGTAAATTCCTGCACGACCAGCCGGTTCCTTGCAAAGCGGAAGGCGGCGTTGCGCACTGCCGGGACCATCATGGAGAGCCCGATCGCGTCAGTGAGAAATCCGGGTGTCAGCAGAAGAGCGCCAGAAAGGAGAATCATGGCGCCATGGGCAAGAGGTTCAGTCGGATCCTTCAGATCGTGAAGGCTGTCGCGCAATTCAGACAGCACCAGAAGGCCTTGGCTACGGACGAGGGCAGCCCCGAGCACCGCAGTCAGAATCACGATGGCCAGTGTCAGGCCGATGCCTATGGCTCCGCCTACCTGTATGAACAGGGCGATTTCGCACAGCGGCACCAACAGAAAAAGCAAGAACAGGCGCATGTGCATCTCCTCCATTGAAGGCATCAGGTGGACTCGCGCACCAACTCGCCCTACATATGTGTCCTGTCGATCGAAATCCAATTCCTTGTCGTTGAGAGGCCGAATGAGTTCTTCAATATTCCAGCTTCTGGTCCTTGCCGGCGTTGCCTTGTTCTTGATCTTCAAGTTGCGAAGCGTGTTGGGAACGAGAAGGGGGTTTGAAAAGCCTCCGATTGTCGGGGGCAGCGCCCGAACCCGGCCGGAGTTCGATGTCATCGAGGGCGGACCGGATCCCGACATCACCGACTTTGTCGAGGACGGATCGACTAGCGCCAGAGCGTTGGCGGCAATGAAAGAAGCCGAGCCCGGATTCATGGTGGCTACATTCCTGGAAGGCGCACGCGAGGCCTTCGAGATGATTCTGATGGCATTCGAAAACGGCGATCTTTCGGAAGTGGAAGGCCTGATTTCCGAAGATATCGAGAAGTCGTTCGCTCCCATTTTCATTGCCCGCCACGAGCGCCGGGTCACGGTTGAGGCGAGCCTTGTGGCAATTCGTGACGTCACGCTGAAGGAAGCCGCTTTCGATGCGGATTCCAGCCTGGCCGAAATGACGGTTCGCTTCGTCTGCGAACTGACCTCCGTTGTGAAGGACAACACGGGCAAGGTCGTTGAAGGCGATCCAAACGAGATCAAGCGCCAGAAGCACGTCTGGACTTTTGCCCGGACCATGGGAGCAAATGACCCGAACTGGCAGCTGGTCGCCACAACGGAATGAAGCGCCTTTCGGCCGCAGCTTCGCCTGAGTTGGCGCGTGTGCGGGTCGACGAGTGCCATTCGTGCGCGAGGCGTTCGCTGATCGTGGGCAATGCGGCGTTGACAGAGGATGTCCTGCTGGCTAGCCGGCAATGAGTCGAAAGCCTCGCGTCCTGAGCCCAGAGGAGGAGCGCCTTTGGCAACATGTCGCAGGTGGTGCCAAGCCGCTCGAAAAGAAGCGGGCACGAAAGATCCCGCAGGAGCTTCCGAAGAAACGGCTGCGACCGAACGCAAAGGAGACCTTTGAGATTCCTGAATTTCGCGTCGGCGAGAAGGCCATGCCTTCTCCTGTCGCGATGCCCGATTCCAGCCGAACAACGATTCGCATGGACCAAAGGAAATTCACGCGCATGAAGCAGGGGAAGACCGCGCTGGATGTGCGGATCGACCTCCACGGAAAGACGGTCGCGGAAGGGAGAGCGGCGCTCGTTTCGTTTCTGCTCAACGCGCATCAGAAAGGGCATCGAACCGTTCTTGTGATCACAGGCAAGGGCCGCGAGGGAAATGATGCCGGACCCATCCCGCAAAGGCCCGGGATTCTCCGTCAACAGCTCCCGCGATGGGTTTCGAGCGCGCCGCTAGACCAGATCGTGCTTCAGCACACCGAAGCTCATCCGCGACATGGGGGATCCGGCGCCTTCTATGTCTATCTTGCGCGGCGTCGGTGAGAGGCTAATGAAATTTGTGATCACGAAAGAGGGCTGCTCGGCAGGGCGGCGTTCGTCAGCCGCCGCGGCATGTCCCATGGGCCGCGTTCAGAGAATGTAGCGACTCATGTCGGAACCCTTCATGAGTTCGCCAAGATGCTCTTCCACAAACCCGGCGTCTACCGTGACCGAACTGCCGGGCTGATCGGGTGCAGCAAAGGACAAGTCCTCGAACACGCGTTCGAGAACCGTGTACAGGCGCCGCGCCCCGATGTCCTCGACGGACTGGTTCACCTCCGCCGCGATTCGGGCCAGCGCGGCAATGCCGTCGTCACTGAACGACACGTCGACGTCTTCCGTCGCCATCAGCGCAGAATACTGGCGCGTCAATGCATTGTCGGTTTCCGTCAAGATGCGAACGAAATCCTGTTCAGTAAGGGCGCGCAAGCTGACGCGGATCGGCAGGCGACCCTGCAGCTCCGGCAAGAGGTCGGACGGCTTTGCAACGTGAAACGCGCCGGACGCGATGAACAGGATATGGTCCGTCTTGACGGGACCGTGCCTGGTGGAGACGGTCGTGCCCTCGATGAGGGGCAGGAGATCCCGCTGCACGCCTTCACGGGAAACGTCCGCCCCTCGTGTTTCGGAACGTGCCGTGACCTTGTCGATCTCGTCGAGGAAGACGATTCCGTCTTCCTCGACCGCACGAAGTGCCTGCTTGGCGATAACTTCATCATCGAGCAGCCTGTCCCCTTCTTCACCGACCAGGACGTCATAGGACTGCGCCACGGTCATAGACTTCTTCACCTTGCGGTCAGAGAAGCCCTTGCCGAAAATGCTGCCCAGATCAATTGCGAGCCCGCCCTGTCCAGGCGGCAGCCCCGGAATCTCCATGCCGGAGAACGGACTTGACTGATCCTGGACCTCCAGCTCGATCTCCGTGTCGTCCAGCTCGCCGTTCGTGAGTTTCCTGCGGAACATTTCACGGGTCTGTTCGCGGGCGCCCTCGCCGGCGATCGCGTCGAGCACGCGATTCTCGGCTGCGCGGCGCGCCTTTTCCCTGACCTCGTCGCGCATGTGCTCTCGCGTCATGTTGATCGACGCCTCAACCAGGTCCCGCACAATCTGTTCCACGTCCCGGCCCACATATCCGACTTCAGTGAACTTCGTGGCCTCAACCTTCAGAAACGGCGCTTTCGCGAGCCGTGCCAGGCGGCGGGAAATCTCCGTCTTTCCCACCCCCGTCGGACCGATCATCAGGATGTTCTTCGGATAGACTTCTTCGCGTATGTCGTCGGCCAGCTGCTTTCGCCGCCACCGGTTCCTGAGCGCAACGGCCACGGCGCGCTTTGCGTCTCTCTGGCCGACAATGAAGCGGTCAAGTTCCGAGACGATTTCCCTGGGCGTGAGATTAGTCATATGCGCTCCTTGCAAGTCCCGCCTATCTAGGAATGTTACAGGAAAACGCAAGCGGATCACGGCACATGACGTTGGCGTTGCCCATGATGACAGGGACGCCACGCCATGCAATCAGGCTAATGGACCAATTCCTGTAGGCGAGGAGAGAGGGCATCATGATTGATCGTCGCACATTTCTGGTTTCGTTTCCGGCCGCAGGCCTGAGCATTGGCTTGGCTTGGGCCCAGAGTGCCCGCACCGGAATGTTTTCCGGGCGCTCGAACCACGACACCACAGGCACCGCTATCCTGGATGGCAGGACACTGACGCTCGGTGACGACTTTGTCTTGGATCGCGCACCCGATCCCGTCGTGGGCCTCGGGCGCGACGGAAAATGGGATCCGAACACGTACATGGGCGAACTCATGCAGAAGAGAGGACGGCAGGTCTACACCTTGCCGGCTGGCATAGATGCAGCAGACTACAACGAAGCATATATCTGGTGTCGTGCGGCGGACGTCCCGCTTGGAATCGCGCCGCTGAGCTGAGACTGGTTGCGCCATCGCTGATCCGGATGCGCCCGAACGGCTTGAAGCGGGAGCCCGGCGGGCGCGGCTCGGCGCCTGCTAAATGACCTCGACCGTCAGGTTGCCGTTGGTGTAGACACAAATGTCAGCAGCGATTTCCATCGCCTTTCGTGCAATCTCTTCGGCGCCGAGTTCGCCATCCATCAGCGCCCGGGCCGCGGCAGCCGCATAGTTTCCGCCCGAGCCAATGGCTGCCACGTCGTGCTCGGGCTCAAGCACGTCACCTGCGCCAGTGACCACGTAGAGCGCGGATCCGTCAGTGACGATCAGCATCGCTTCAAGCTTCTGCAGGAACTTGTCCGTTCGCCAGTCCTTGGCCAGGTCAACGCAGGCGCGCTGCAACTTGCCCGGAGCCGCCTCGAGTTTCGCTTCCAATCGTTCCAGGAGCGTGAATGCATCTGCTGTCGAGCCGGCAAACCCGGCGACAACTTCACGGCCGCCCGGGCTCATCCGGCGCACCTTCGTCGCGGATCCCTTGATCACGGTATCGCCCAAGCTCACTTGCCCGTCGCCCGCGACAACAACTTCGCCGCCCTTTCTGACCCCGATGATCGTGGTACCGTGCCAGCCCGGGTTCCTGTGCGTCATCGTCGTCCTCCTAACCCATGAGCGCGCATGCGCGTGAAGACTGCAGAATCGGGCCTGAAGCAACTGCTCTGGACACCCTTCGGCAAATTCGGACCCTTGCAAGATGCAGCTCCATCCGACCACCGATCGAGATATTGCACAGTACCGCAAGCCTGCAGCGCCTGGCCTCAGATCGATCCGTCGATCCAGCCTTTCAACACGGACTTTGTCACCGCGCCTGTCTTGTTGGAGACAACCTTGCCATCCTTGAACAGGAAAAGCGACGGAATGTTCCGGACCCCAAGCTCTGCCGCGGCATTCGGGTGCTGGTCCACATTCACCTTGGCGATCTTGACGGATGCACCGTATTCTTCGGAAAGCTCTTCCAGGGCGGGACCGATGGCCTTGCAAGGACCGCACCACTCAGCCCAGAAATCCACGACCACCGGAACGCCCGACTTCAGGACTTCGGCGTCGAACGTGTCATCAGTAACGGCAACTGTTCCCATGGAATCCTTCCTTGTCTGATCAGGCCATGAACCTAGAAACGCTTGAGCGGAAGGTCAAGATATGGTGGATCGTGCAAGCGCTTCCCGCACGATTGCGTGTGGAAGCGAAACCAGTTCGCGGGATTCTGTCCAGAGAATGGCGACTTCGACTTCATGATCCGGGTATATGATTTCCAGCGCCTCAAGGTACGCGCCCATTTGCCGAAGCAGTCCCTCCGGCGTGTCTTCAGGACATTCCGGCACGACGGCATTGGTCTTGAAGTCCACTGCCAGTACGTGCTTCGGACGCAAGATCAACCTGTCGATCGTGCCCGAAATCGCGTGATCAAGCGTAGGCAGGTGCGCCGAGACATCCACCTCTGCCAAGGCGTCTCCGCCAAAGAGCTCGGGATGGCGCTCCAGGTTGGCAAGTGCCAGCTTGACAAGTCCGTCGACGTCACTCGCCGCGGCCCGGTCCGGCCCGTGTGCAAGCAGGCGTCCAGCCATCACTTTCGGGTCGGGTTGCCCCGGCAGGTGTTCCAGCAGCAGGTGGATCTGCCTGCCGCGCCGGAGCGCATGGCCCTCATCGGACGTGCTGCCCCCTGACACCTTCGCGCCGCCAAGATTGGACGGCGATGCCGGAATGACCGGCGGTTCCGGTTCCGGCGCGTCGCCGTTCAGAAACCCGGGCAATTCTCTGTCATCAACGGGTCGCGATGCATGGGAATCCGATTCTGGTCCGGGCCAGTCGCCGTGCTGAAGCCGCAGGACGCCGGGGGACCCGTCACATGGGATCGCCCCGAGGGATTGCAGGGCATCTTCAATCGACTTGTACCAGTTCAGGGGCGTGTCGCCCTTTGCAGCGCGTTCAACGCCGCCGGCTATCAACCATTGCTTGGCACGGGTCATGGCGACGTAGAGCAAGCGGTTGCGTTCCTCGAGGCTGGCCTCCCTTTTCTGCGCCTTGGCTTCGAGCAGCAGTTCCGGGCATTCGTCATCTGGCAGGGATGCCAGCGGAACGCCGTTCGGACCGGCGACAATGCCGCCGGATCGCGCGTGATCGGAAGCCATGGTGTCCGGCAGAATGACAATGGGACTCTCGAGCCCCTTTGCTCCGTGTATGGTCATCACCCTGACCAGGTCCGCGGCACCTTCGAGCCGTCGCTTCACTTCGATGTCCCCGGATTGCACCCGTGCCAGGAAACCGGTCATGGACGGCACGGCGTCCTGTTCGAAAGCCAGTGCCTGGCTTAGCAATTCGTCAATGCCGTCCTCGGCTTCGGGACCAAGCCGGGCAAGAAGCCGCTGTCGACCACCATGCCTGCTCAGGACATGTTCAAGCAGTTCGTATGGTGCCATGAAGTCCACGGTGCGGCGCAAATCGTCCAGCGTTGCAACCACGTTCGGAAACGCGTCGCTTCGGTTGCACAGTTCCGCCCAAAGCGATCTGCCTGCCGGGCGGGATGATGCCAGCCGATAGAGGTCTCCCTCGCCCAACCCAAGCAATGGAGAACGCAAGGCTGAGGCCAGCGAGAGGTCGTCATCTGAAAGGGTCAGAAATGTCAGAAGCGCCAAAAGGTCCCGCACGGCGAGCTCTGCTCCGATCTTCAACCGGTCCGCGCCTGCAATCGGTACATCTTCCGCCTTGCAGGCCTGGATGATCTGCTCGAACAGGAGACCGCGTCGCTGCACGAGAATCATGACGTCTCCAGGGCCGACGCGCCTGAACTTGCCGTCATCTCCGTGAATGGATTCCCTGTCGAGCAGTCCGCGGACCAGTTTGGCGATTTCCGTGCCGAGAACTATGTCAGGCGCGTTGTCGACAGGGCGGTCAACGGGATGATGCCAGGGCGGTTCCTCCACGGCCTCCGGCCTTGGGAGGAGCGGCAGAAGATCCACACGGCCCGGAAGGCCCTCGTGAAAGGCCTCGTGGCGAGCGACGGCCTCGCCGAGACCATCGAGTCCTTCGCAGACCTGGTCCACGACCCGCAGGATTGCCGGAGAGGAGCGGAAAGAGCACAGCAGCTCACTGGAACGCAGCTGGCCGTGAAGCAACTGGTCGAATTCCGCCTGCTTGCGATCGAAGCCTGCGGCATCCGCTCCCTGGAAACTGTAGATCGACTGTTTCTTGTCCCCGACAACAAAGAGCGTGCGGCCCCGGTCCGGATCGTCCGCCATGACCTCCGCAAGGGCGCGCACGATCTGCCACTGCTCGGGGCTCGTGTCCTGCGCCTCGTCGACCAG
>VXPN01000250.1:0-3353 GCA_009839535.1 Boseongicola sp. SB0662_bin_57
TCACGTCCATGAACCACGGGTTCACGGTCGACAGCCAGACCCTGCCGCCTGGCGTAAAGGAGACTCACGTCTCGCTGTTCGACGGATCGAACTGCGGCATCCGGTTGACGGACCGTCCGGTGTTTTCGGTCCAGTACCACCCCGAGGCAAGCCCAGGACCGGTTGACAGCATGTACCTGTTCGAACGCTTCGTTGCCGCGATCGAGGCCAGGCAGAATCCCTGAACCGCGAGGAATGCCGCAGCCATGTGCGGCATCGAGCGATGAACGAGATCGCATTGTTCGCGGGGTGCGAGGCCTCGCCGTGCGTGGCCGGGCGCGCGCGTTGTCACGGTGCCCGCTCGAGCGTGCGGTAGAAATCCTCGAAGATCGCGTCCCTGTTGAGGTCGAATGCCTCCAGGATCGGGTGTCTGCCGTTCGGATGCTGCCAGTAGAGATCGTCATCAAGCAGGGGAGAAGTCGTCAGGAACGTCGAAACGTAACCCGCGTCGAACAGCCAGGCAACAGTGACGATGTCCCAGATCACCCAGGTCTTGGTCTCTGTTCCGGCAATCGCGAACATTTCGTGCAAGGGGTTGTTGGCATAGAGGTGGTGCAGGTAGTCGCCGATGTCCCCCCTGCCCCTGACAAAGCGCTCCATCTCTGGAAGCGAGATCTTGAGTTGTGCGCCAACGTGGTAGCCAGGCAGATAGACAAGGGGCACGCCGCAGTCGAACATGAGCCGGGACGCGGGAGGGTCCTGCACCAAGTTGAGCGAAGGCCGGTTGCAGAAGGGCGAATAGGATGGAAATGCCGACGTCCAGACCACGACGATCCTCTCGATGATTCGCGGCTCGATCAACAGTGCCGAGGCGATGTTGGTCACCGCGCCCATGGCCAGGATGTAGAGCGGCCGGTCATCCGCCAAGGCTCGCTCGATGATGAACCGCGCGGCGGGGCTGTCGACCGGTTCACCGACCGACCCCAGGTAGCGTGGGGAACCGTGGAACACCCTGCCGGCCGAATCGACGCCGCAGCGTTCGAACACCCTCAGAATCTCCTCGTAGGAGAGCCGCTCTCCCTCTTCCGTGCCCACGAAGGCGATGTCCCTGGCGGAGATCCCCTGCTCCACCAGTCTCGCGGCCCAGCCGCCGAGACCGCCCATGAAACGCTCCTCTTCCTCATTTGCCGGGCCACCGCGCTCAAGTATCTCCGTTGACCTGATCAGGCCTTCCTGGTGGTGAGCAAAGGAGAACGGCTCAGCCGTCACGCCCTCCAGCGCCATCCGCTCTTCCGACAGCAGTGACCAGGCAACGGCGAACTGATCATCAATTTCATTGGCCGTGTCGGTGTCGATGATGACCCGGGGCTTCGACTCCGGACGAGCTAGGCGCGCACGAACGAAGTCGGGATCAAGTTTCGGGAACCTCTCCAGGACCGATGCAGGTGTCGGCATGTTCTCTCCTTAGCTGCCGAAGCCCTTTCCGAACGCTTCCTCCTTGATGAACCGCTCGGAAATGATCAGCAATATGATTCCGGGAAGGGTCACGATCAGCGTGATCCCGGCTGCCGTCGTATCAAGATTGCCGCCGGAAATCTTGGAAAACAGAAGCGTCGGCAGCGTGATGACCTGACCCTGACCCAGAAAGAACGTCAGCAAGAAGATGTTGGTCGAGACCAGAAAGGTGAACAGCGCCCCCGCAACGACGCCTGGCAGCAGCATCGGCAGGGTCACGCGCCACAGAATCTGCAACGGCCTTGCGCCGAGGATCATGGCCTGTTCCTCGAATTCGCGGCCGAGGCCCTGATAGACTGCCGCCAGCATCCGCACCATGTAGGGGATCGTCGGAATCAGGTGGGCAATGATGATCCCGGCATAGCTGCCCGCGAGACCCAGCCGGATGAAGATCATCAGAAGTGCGATTCCGATGGCCGCTTCCGGCACGATCAGAGGCAGCGACAGGAAGAACTCGAAGGCGCTCTTTCCGGGGAAGCTCTCGCGTGCGAGCAGCCGCGCCACCGGAAGGCAGATGGCAAGACAGATTGCGGTGACGACCAAGCCGATGAAAACCGTGTTCACGGTCGCCTCCCAGACCCGGCTGTAGGGCGACAGCACGTAGTCCCATGCCAGCGGGAGCATCGACTTTTCGCGCTGCTCAAGCCACCACGTTCCGGGCAACAGCTCAGGCCAGGCCCACCGAAAGGCAAGGCTCTGGACGATCACCGGGAGGAACGGGCCGACTATGAAGCCGGCAACAAGCAGAAGATAGATCTTCTGGAACGGCGACAGGCGCATGCTCAGGGTGTCGTTCCGGCGGGCCATGTCAGTGTCGCCCCATGCGTCGTTCGTAGCGCCGGTACACCCAGAGGTAGGCAAAGAGGATCACGCCGGCAACTATCCCGATCGAAACGACGGTCGCCATGCCCTGGAGCTGCAAAGTGTAGTCGGCGTCGTTGAAATAGCGCCAGGCAACCACCGGCAGCGTATCCGGAAAACCGCCACCCAGGATGAACGGCGCTTCGAAGGCACCAACGTTGAAGGCAAAGCAGATCAGCGTCGATGACACGATGCCGGGCAGAATCTGGGGGAGCGTCACCCGGAAGAAGATCGCGCCGCGCCGGGCGCCGAGTATTGCGGCCGCCTCCTCCGTTTCCCGCCCGATGCCCAGCAAGACGGCGTAGACGGCAAGCGTGATGAACGGCGTCTGCTTCCAGACGTACACGGCAATGATTCCCCAGCCGTAGTGGGTCTTCAGGATCTGCGGAAATTGCCCCGGGTCGTCGATCAGGCCTGCGAACGCGGCAAACCGCGAAAGCACTCCGCCGCTGCTGAGCATGATGACCGCCAGCGCGATGCCGACCGTATAGGGAATCATGAGCGGCAGCTTGTAGACGTACTTGTAGAGCCACTTGCCCGGAAAGGCCTTGATCAGGGCGAGAGCCAGCATCGTGCCGAACACAAGGGCAAGGAAAGTCGAGACGGTTGCGTAGTACAGTGTCAGCCAAAGCGAGACCCAGAAGATCTTCGATCCCCAGAGCGATCCGAAATAGGAGAAGTCCGGAAAGGTGTTGATCCCGAACCAGGGCGCAAATCCGAGCGACTGCAACAGCGCCATGACAAGTGCGCCGCCGAACAGAATCACCAGCACCGACAGGATCGGCACCAGCTGGAGCATCTGCAGGATTCTGGTGCGGCGCTCGCGCGCCGTCATGCCGACTGGCTCGGACATGGCAGGCACAATTCGACTTGTCACGGGCGGCGGCGGGGGGGGGGGGGGGGGGGGGGGGGGGCCGGCCGCCGGCCGCCGCCGGCCGCCGCCCCCCCACGAACATCAAACTAAGGGTGCAGCCCAGCACCGACACACACACCCCCAA
>VXPN01000250.1:3363-19109 GCA_009839535.1 Boseongicola sp. SB0662_bin_57
ATCGCCTGGTTGCTGGGGCGGCGGTGGCGCGCCGTCATGCCTACGGGCGCGGAAATGGCCGGAAAATTCCGATTGGCCCGGGGCGGCGGCGGGGCCGGCGGCCGACAAGGCAGCCGGCCCCGAACAAGGGACTACTTCCCGAGATTGGCGTAGGCCGTGGCCACGACCTCCTCGATCGACGCCGTCGAATCGCGCTCAATCACCTCAAGCCAGGTCGCCTCGATCACGTCGACCAGCGTCGCGTTGGTGTCGGGGGCGGCATTGGCGTCCAGCTCGGCCTGCGTAACGCCGATCAGGCCCGGAGAGGCATTGACGATTCGTTCGGCATCGGCGGCACTGAGTTTCCACCCATCGATGCCGGACGGCATTCCGACGCTTTCGAGCTTGGAGACCTGGCTGTCGACCGATGTCATCCAGTTCGCCAGCACAAGCGCGGCCGCGCTGTTTGGCGCGTTGCCCGGAATGACCAGATAGTTCTTGTTCTTGATCATCGTGCCTTCCGGAAAGACGAACTGCCTTGCCGCTTCCGGATAGGTGCCGATTTCCAGGCCCTTGGCAACGGCATACAAGCCGAACTTGCAGCTGAAGTCGATCTCGCCGTTCAGGAACAGCCCGTCGAGCGCCTTGTTGTCCTCCGGGTACCGGGGCGACCCCCCGGCGGCATCAAGAAGATTGGGCTCGATGCTCTGGAGATACTCGAACCCCGGAGCGATCAGCCGTGCCAGTTCCTCCGGCGCGATGTCGTCGATCGACTGCTGGAAAGGCGTGGCGCCCGTGCCGTCAGGGTTGTGTGCGTAGACCGCTTCCTGAACGAACGTGTTTCCCAGATAGTGCGGCGGCTTGACGTAGGTGAACTTGCCCGGGTTGGCCTCAAGATAGCTCTTCAACTCGGCAAATGTCGATGGCACGTCCTCGTCCGCCACGCGTGCGGAATTGACGGCACAGACATACTGCTCTCCTGACCAGGGAACCTCGGCCGAGTCGTTGGGAACGCCGAAGTCGCGCACGTTCAGCAGCGCTCTCGGATCGCTCTCGTCCCATTCCAGGTTCGAGGAGTTTGGAAGGTTCTGGGCAAAGCTGCCGAACAATGCATCCTGACGCCTCAGCGTCGCGAAGTTCTCGCCGTTGATCCAGATCATGTCGACGCTGCCCTGGCCAATCCCCTTGCCGGAGTGCTTTTCGGCAAGCACGAGGTCAACGGCGTCCTTGGTGCCCGTGATCCGTACCGGATTCAGCGTCACGCCCTTTTCCGCCATGGCTGGAGCGACGGCCTGGTCCATCCAGATGTTCAATAGGTCGTTGCCGCCCCAGTAGTAGATGTTGACCTCGCCTTCCTCGGCGGCACGAGCCTCGACCGCCGCCCAATCGGCGCTGCCGGACAGGAAGGCGTCGCGGAACGCCGCGTCGTCCGGATCAGCTGCCCAGACAGATGTGGCGGCACAGGCCGCGACAAGACTGAATATCGAGACATTTGGTTTCATCACTTTCCTCCTCGGGTTTGAAGTTGTCTGTTCTCTGGCTCACCCATTGAGCAGCCATACTTGCTCCGGCGCGATCTCAAGCCGAACGTCGTCGCCAACGTCACGCATTCGCCGGGCATTCTCCGTGACGTCGATTTCCTGACCGTTGCATGCAACCCTGTACGTGACACTGGCGCCGAAGAAGTCCCGTGCCTTGATGCGTCCCTGAAATCCTGGCCCGCCCGACTCGACCGATCCCGTGCTCATGTCCAGTGCCTCGGCCCTGAGCAGGACACGCACGGAGTCCCCGGCGGACCGGTCGTTCTGATGCGGGCAGGCGATTTCGCCCAAGGCGGTTCCGACCCTGTTCCGGGACAGGAGCCTTCCCGGGTAGATGTTCGTTGCGCCCATGAAATCCGCGACGTCAAGAGATCTCGGGTAGCGGTAAATGTGCTCCGGCGTGTCGAATTGCGCCAGACGCCCGTCAAAGATGACCGCCACCCGGTCCGCCAGCTCCATGGCCTCAATCTGGTCGTGGGTGACGAAAATCGTCGTGATGCCGAGCTGTTGCTGCAGGTCGCGTATGAAGCGCCGCATTTCCACCCTGAGCTTGGTGTCAAGATTCGCGAGCGGTTCATCCATCATGAGGATGGAGGGCTCCGTGATCAGCGTACGCGCGACGGCAACCCGCTGCATCTGCCCGCCCGAAAGCTGTGCCGGAAACCGGGTGCGGAACGGGGTCAGCTGCACCACTTCGAGGATCTCGTCGAGCTTTCTGGCGATTTCCGCCTTTGGCGCGCCCCTGACGCTGGGGCCGAAGGCGACGTTCTTCTCGACGGTCATATGCGGGAACAGCGCGAAGCGCTGGAACACCATTCCCACGTTGCGGTCCTGAACGGCCTGCTCGGACACGTCCTTGCCGTCGAAGAGGATTGCGCCGTTGCTGGGGCGCTCCAGCCCCGAGATCATCCTGAGCGTGGTGGTCTTTCCACAACCCGAGGGTCCGAGCAAGGCAACGAGCTCGCCTGAGGCAATGTCCAGATCAAGGTTCTCGATGGCAACGAAGTGGCCGAACTGCTTCCTGACCGAGTTTAGCTGGACCTGGGTCACTCATGTCTCCGGGGAATTTCTGTATATCTCAATTTGTATCGACAAATCTACATGGGCGGGGGTTCGAGTCAACATGCACGGGCGGAACGCGGAGGCAATCCGCCGTGTGCCGGAATCACGGGCAGAAGCTCCATTCCGGCCCACGCGGCGAATTCCAGAAAGTCGCCGGCCCAAGGACCGGGGACCAGCACGAAGTGATGCTCCAACCCGTGCTCCATGACGCTTGTCACGACGTCCTCCGCGCTGCGGGCCTCGCCGCGATCGGAAAACCCGGTGACCCAGCCGCGGCACCCGGCAAAGCCTGTCTCGCCCATTGCCCTGACCTCGCCCTCGACGGCGAAGGCCGCGGTTCCGCTGCGGGCGACGCGCAGCACGGAGTGCGGCCCGTCGGCGAACTCGAAGTCCGCGATCGCGCCGAACCTCGGCCCTTCCTGCGTGCCGCGCCCGATCATCGGGTGGTTGATCCACGCGACGCGCCCTTCCCTCGCCATGTAGAGCGGCCCGCCGCCGCCATGCCACATCAGGATGCGGTCATCGGCGAACTGCGGCGAGGTCATGTCCAGCAGGCTGCCGACCCTGCCGGTAATCGACCGCACAGCCATCTGGGTGACCGTCCCAAGCACGTCGCCTTCCGATGCGATGGCCATGTTGTCCCTCTCCTCAAGCCAGCTGAAGGCGGCACCGGGATGCATGCCCGGGCTTTCCTGGAGGGCGGGCCAGTCGGACACCGCGAGGCCGTCACAGCCGTCCTGGCCGGCAATCTTCCGCAGCGCCAGCGCCGCGCGGGCGGTCAGTGCCATCTGCTCGCCGGACACGCCCCGTATTTCGCCGCGCGCGCCCATGGCCGCAATCTCGGCCTCGACCTCGCCGCGGTCGGCGGCGGCCATGGCCTCGACCATTCCGTGAATGTCCACATGCACGGCCTCGACCCCGAGATTGCGGGCCAGTGCATCGCCGGACACTTCCATGTTGTAGAAGGTTGGCGCCAGACCGCCGACGACGCCGATTCTTGCCCCTCTCAGGCTTTCCCTGGCAGACAGCGCCCGCAGGCTGCGTAACAGGCGACCACGCAGCGCGAGATCTTCCGGAGCGCCGAAATACCACTGGACCGGGTTCCTGGAGAGGTCTCGAACGCCGCGCGCGATCGACAGGCTCATGTTGAGCGAAACGAAGTTGTTAAGCTGGATGTCGTTCTCATGCGTCGGCTCGGGCGTTGCCCAGACCCCCATTGGCATGCCACCCATCGCGACCTCCCGCGCAACGTCGCCCATGGTGAAGCCGCCATGGATCAGGAGCGCGAAACCGACCCCCTGGTTTCGACAGTGTTCCAGGGCCCTGCGTGCGCCGTCCCTGTCCATCGGGACATTCGGCGCGACGGACACCTCTCCACCCACCGCGGTCACGAGCTCCTCGACGGCGCCGATGCAGGCATCGAACACGCCGTGGCGTTCGGGAAAGTAGCTCGGCAAGGATGCCCTTATGATTCCGACGGTAAGGGTCATGGCATCTCCGTGGCTAGATCGGGTCGGTCTTCCTGGCCGACCCCGAAAGGTTGAACACTATGGGCGTCGCGCGAAACACCTGATCGTGAAACACAGGCGAGTCCATGTCGTCATACGCCGTGCAGGCCAGGGAAAGGATCGGGGCTCCGGTCTCGACGCCGAGGCGCTCAGCAACGTCGTCCGGCGCCGCGCAGGGGCGAACGGTCTCGCAGGCACGGAACCACGCAAGGTTGAAGCGGTCGGAGAGTATTCGCAGGATCGACTGCCCGGGTCCGAACTCGGGGAAGGCGTCGGGTGCGACGCCCTCAACCAGGCTCGTCGGAACCCATGTGCTGACCAGCATCTCCGGCTCTCCGTCCACGGTTCTCAAGCGGTGGATGCGCACGACCGGGACGTCGAAGACTTCCGCGACGTCCCCGGGCGGATCAGGGTGCGGCACGTCGATGCCGATCAGCCTTGCGCCCGGGACCCGGCCCTTGCGCAGCACTGCGTCGGTAAAGGACGCAAGGCACGTCTCCCTCTGCGGTGACAGGCAGTCGACGTGATAGCCGCTGCCCTGCCGGGAGGCGAGGTAACCGGCATCCACCAGCATTTCCAGGGACTTGCGGATCGTGACCCGACTCACCTTGAAGGTTCCCGCCAGCGACTCCTCGGACGGCAGCCTGGTGCCGACCGAGTAGTGGTTCGACTTCAGCCGTTTCAGCATCTCGTCGTGAACGACCATGTATTTCGGAGCGACGGGCCTGTTCATGTCTCCGCACATTCTAGGGAACCGTTCGTGTTCATCAGACAGGGATTCTCCGTCCGCGACAAGCCGTTCCGATTGGAGGGCGGCCTGCCGCGCCAGGATGCACGGCCCTCCGGTCTCCGATGCCGCCGAACGAGGCGGCTCCGCGATTCCTCGAGCCCTTCGGTCCATCGTCGAACCGTGCGGCCCTTCGCGAGGGCGTCGGCAGGGTCATTGCAAAGCCTCCGCCAGACGCTGCAGCCGTCGCAGGCCTTCGCTCGCCATCCAGCCCGTGGTGGCATCCTGCCCCTCTGTCCCGAAGACCTCGATCGCATCGCTCCATGCGGCACGACCGCACATGAAGCCGGCCGGCCTCACCCCGGCACGACGCGCCATCTTCAGGCCGGCCTCGAACTGGCCGAACGTCACTCCGGCGCTCAAATACAGGATCGGGATGTCTCCGGCGGCCTCGGCGGCGGAGCGAAAGGCGTGCTCCGCTTCCGCCACCGACATTGTTGGCTTCCCGATCCCCTCCACGTGCCCCAGGCTCACCGGCAGCTCCACCTTGAGGAGGTCGATGCAAAACTCTGCGGCCGCGAAAACGCGGGTCGCGCGCTCGACCAATGAAGGCTTCAGCCGGGCGAACGCCGCCGACGCGGTGTCAGGCACCGAGCGGTCGTAGACGAGGGGTTCGAACAGGAACTGGATTCCCTCGACCCGGCACTCCTCGCCAATTCGCCGGACCAGCGCCTGCTTCCTGAAATTGATCCCGGGATCGTCGTCGGGAGCGTAGTAGAGAAAGAACTTCAGCACGCCGACGCCGAGGCGCGCATAATCCGATATCTTCAGGTCGTCGGGAAGCACTGTCATCCGGTCTTCATCCGCGATCCGGTAGACGTCCGCCTCGTAGGCCAGTATCGGCACGCAAGGCGCATGAATGGAGGCCAGCAGGTCGCGTCCGTATTCCGCGTCCACAAGCAGCGTCGTTGCGGCGCGGCTCATCGTGTCGGCAACGATGCGCTTGAAGGTGAACAGGTCGTCGTCCTGCGCGGCATCGCCCCGGGCATCGCGCAGCGCGGTGCCGAGACCGCTGCCCATGTCTACCGCGATGCCGCAGATCGGCTGCCCGACGGCCAAGGCTGGCGCGGGAGTCATGCCAGGCACTCTTCCGTCGCTTCAATTCCCGGAAAGGCCGGCGTGTCAGACGGTGCGCACCAGAACTCCAGCATCTCGTCGTCCGGCTCGAGCAGCGAAATCGAGAACCCGCCCGTTTCCTGCGTTGTCACGAAACTGCCGACCATCGGCGCGATCGCCCGAACCTTGCGCGAAGCCAGCGCCTTCACGGTTTCCGCCCAAACCGTCAGCAGCTCCATCATCGTCGTCCCGCCCATGCCGTTGACAATGACGGCGACCCGCCCGCCTGCAGCAACCGGGCGGTCATCCAGCAGGCGCCGGATCATCCCTTCGACAAGCTCCCGCACCGGCCCGGTCCGGACCCGTCCCACGCCCGGTTCGCCATGCACGCCCATCCCCAGGAATATCTCGTCGTCCGGCAGGCTGAACATCGGTTGCCCGGTCAGCGGCGAGATTCCCGGCGAGACCGCAGCAGCCAGCGTGACGGTGCGTTCGCGCACGTCCTCGCCGAGTCGCATCAGGCGTTCCAGGGACCATCCAGCCTCGGCCGCCGCACCAAGGATCTTGTAGATGAACATCGTCCCCGGGGCGCCGCGCCGGTCGGCCCGCCGTTCGGGCGGGGCCGCCGAGATGTCGTCATACATGAGGAGCGGGACAACCTTCATGCCCTCCTCTTCAGCCAGCATCGCCGCGGCACGGCCGTTGATGACGTCGCCGGAATGTCGGGAAATCAGCAGGATCGTGCCCGCCGCCCCGCTGACCTCGCGAATTCCGTCGAGAATCAGGTCGGCCGAAGGCGCCGCAAACACGTCGCCGACCACGTTTGCGTCGAGAACACCCTTGCCGACGAATCCCATCGCGATCGGCTCGTGACCGGAGCCGTTGCCGATCAGCAGCGTTACCGATGCATCCGGGTCCTTCCGGTTCCGCTGACGCACGACGATGCGCGGATCAAGCGAGCCCCGGCGCACGTGCGGATAGGCACTGACGAACCCGTCGATCATGTCGTCGACCATTGTCGCCGGATCGTTGAACAGCTTCTTCACGAATCGGACTCCCGGGAAAGGGCTTCAAGGATCAGGACCAGAGAGACCGCGCCCGGATCAAGATGCCCCGCGCCGCCGCCCTCTACATGTTGCGCGCGACCGCACCTGGCGTGCATGTCCCGGGTCGCGTCCCGGCCCGCCTCAGCTGCCGAAACGGCTTCGGCAAGAGGCTTTCCGCCCGCGAGCGCACCGACCGCCGGGGCAAGCGAATCGACCAGGCTCTTGTCCCCTGGCCGAACCTCTCCCAGGTCGCAGATCCGGGCACAGGCGCGCTCCAGCCCCTTGGCCAGATCGCTGCCACCATCCAGATGCAGCTCGATTTCATGCAGCACCAGCCCGAAGAGCGTGCCCGACGCTCCGCCCGAGGCCCGCATGAACGCCTTGGCGCGCCTGCCGGGTTCGGCCGTGGCTGCGCGCGTCAGGCCGCGCACGAGCGTTGTCCCGTGATCGCCGTCGCCGACGGCTGCGTCGAGCGCGTTCAACTCCTGCATCCTGGTGCTTGCCGCCTCGTGAAGGGAACGGAAGAAGCCGTCAGCCGACATCGGCAAAGACTCGCTTCATGTGCTTCAGGGCCTCGGCGGCAGCGCGATCTGCATCCGGCTCGACGTCTCGCCATATGTTCAGGTCCCGGCTGCTGGGATAGCCCGGGCGGACGAACATCTCCGCGACGATCCAGCCCCGGTAGCCGATGTCCCGAAGCGCCTCCGCGTCGGCCTTGAAATCATACCTGGCACTCCCCGGCACGCCCCTGTCGCAGTCGGAAACGTGGAAGTGCACCAGCTTGTGTCCGCTCGCGCGGATCGCCGCCGGCGGGTCCTTCTCCTCGATGTTCATGTGAAAGGTGTCCAGCAGCACGCCGACGTTGTCCGCACCGCTTGCCTCGGCTATGGCAACCGCCTCCTCGGCCGTGCAGGTCAGGTCGGTCTCGAACCGGTTGATCGCCTCGATCCCGAGGACGACGCCCGTTTCCTCCAGCACCGGCTGCATCCGGCCGAGCGTTTCGGCGGCGCGCCGGGCCCGTTCCGGCTTGCGCAGCGGGTCGAACACGCCCCAGGGAGCGGCGACCACCCCGGCCAGGGACGGCGAACCCAGTTCAGCCGTGACCTGAATCGCCCGCCGCAATGCCGCGCATGCGGCGGCACGCACGTCGGGATCGCCCGACGTCGGATCCTCGGACGCACCGAGGCCCGTCGAACATGTCAGCGAAATGCCGGCCCGTTCCGCCGCACCGCGCAGCGCGGGCGCCTCGTTCAGGCCGATTCCCAGGAGCGACACCTCGACCCCCTCGAATCCGACAGTGGCGGCGCGCTCGAACAGAGGCACCGGATCGTCGGTCCACTCCTTCATCCAGATCCCGGCGTGAATTCCGAACTTCATGATCCCCCCCTGCATTCGAAGTGATTAGTAGATACAGATTCATCATGTCAAATCATTTGGCTGCCAGTGCCTGCTCGCGAAGGCGCAATGCCTTGCGGTTGACCTTGCCCGACGAGGTCATCTCGAACTCCTCCACGTACTCGATCTCGCGCGGGGCCTTGTAGGCGGCAAGGCGCCCGCGAACATGCTCCGTGAGCGCACGCGAGAGTTCCTCGCTTGCCTCAAAGCCCCTGGACAGGCGCACGAATGCCTTCACGACCGCGCCGCGTTCCGCGTCCGGCTTGGCAATCGCTGCAGCTTCCGCCACGGCCGCATGAGCGATCAGGCATTCCTCGATCTCGGTTGGCCCGATGCGAAAGCCCGAGGACTTGATCAGGTCGTCGGACCGGCCCTTGTACCAGAAATACCCGTCTTCATCCTGTACCGCGAGATCGCGTGTCCGCATCATGGGGCCAAGCCGCAACCCGGCCTCCTGCTCCGGAGCGTTCAGATAGCCGAGATAGCGGGTCGGCGCGTCCGCCGGCGTCACGATCTCCCCGGGTTCGCCGGGAGCCACTTCGCCGCCTTCGGAATCCACCAGCAAGACCTTGTGGCCCGGATAGGCGATGCCCATGCTGCCCGGTCGACGCGGGTAGAGCGCAGCGCAGTTGCCGATCAGGTGATTGACCTCGGTCAGGCCGTAGAACTCGTTGCAGACCACGCCAAGACGGTCTTCCGCCCAAGCCAGCGTGTCGGCCGCAAGGGCCTCTCCGCCGGTACAGATCACCCGCAGGGCCAGATCGTGCTCGTCGCGGGGATCCGGTGTCTCCGCAAGCCGCTTGATTGCCGTTGCCGTAAGGAAGGTGTGGGTAACCTTGTGCCGTGCCATGAATCCATACGCCCAGTCGGCGGTGAACCGCGCCTCGGAGGTTGCCACCGGCCTTCCGGCCAACCATGCCGGAAACAGCATGTCGAGCAGGCCGCCGACCCAGGCCCAGTCCGCGGGCGACCAGAACACCGCATCCGCGTCGCAGAGCGAGAGGTTGTAGAAGAGGTTGACTGACGGGCGGTAGGAAGCCAGCACCCTGTGCGCGTGCCTGATTCCCTTGGGCATGCCGGTGGACCCTGAAGTGTACATCAACAGTGCCGGATCGTCGGCACCGCCGAAGGTCGGCTCGAACGGAACCGACGGCTTGCCGGACATCGCCGCGCGCAAGTCCTCCTCCGCCCCGAGAGTCTCGGATACCAGCACCGTCTCAAGCTCCGGAAAGGCCTTCCGCGCCGAGTCCCGGTGAGGCGCCCAGCCGTCTTCCGTTGTCAGGAGGATCCGTGCGCCACAGTCGTTCAGCGCATGCGCCAGGGCGTCCGGGCCGTAGAGCTGCGACAACGTCACCGCCACTGCGCCTAGCTTGCATATCGCCATATGGGCGATTCCCGTTTCGGGACGCATTCCCGTATGCACGCCGATCGGATCGCCGAACCCGCCGCCCAGTTCCCGAAGTCTCGCGGCCAGTGCGGTTGCCGCGACGTCGACCTCGGCGAAGCTCCAATGCTCCAACGACCCGTCATCGCGCTCGAAGACCATTGCCGGGGCAAGGCCCCTCCCGGCTTCAATCTGCGCGCCGACCGTCATTCCATGGATGTTGCTGTCGTCGGGAATGTGGATCTCAACCCCGTCGGCGCCCCGCCGCAGACCGATTCGCGACAGCCGTTCGTGCGACCAGTCCTCAAGCATGCCTGTTCCCCTCGTCCACCAGTTCAATGGTCAGCCCCTGCGCGTTTGCGGGCGACGTCGCCAGCCTGCCCCGGCTGGAGAGGACGTCGGGATTGGCGACCGCGACGACTGCCGAATTCCTCGCCCCTTCGAAGCGAACGAGAGTGAAAGCCCTGTCCGGGGTGTCGGTCCTGAAGATCACGTCCGCTGCGCCGGACAATTCGGTCCAGGCAAGTTCCGTCGCGTTGCAGTCCCCGCAAATGCCACCCGGCGGAAACTGCACGCGACCGCAGGAACCGCACCGTTCAGCCAGCGCCTTGCCTCGGGCAAGCGCCTCGAAATACGGTGTGAGACGGCCCTTCGGCAGGCAGTGCTCCAGTGTCAGGCGATGCTTTGTCACTGAAGCTCCAGTATGCTGACGGCGCAGTTCGTGGCAATGCCGCCATGTGAATCGACCAGCCCGCATCGTGGGCCAGACCGCGGATTCAGGCCCGGGAACGACCCAAGCAGCTGCTGTGCCGTCACGAGGACCTGTGCGACGCCTGTAGCTCCGACAGGCGCTCCCTGGCCGAGCAGCCCTCCGGACAGGTTCACGGGCAGATCGCCACGGCGTGCGAACCTCCCGGAACGCTCGTCGGCCACGACATCGGAAGCGAGACCGAGCGCCTCCAGCGCCTGCAGCTGCGCCCCGGAATAGCTGTCGTAGACTTCGGCCACGCCGATCGCGTCCGCCGTGATCCCGGCTGCCGCAAGCGCCCGCCTGGCCGCGGCTTCCTTTGCGCGGAACCGGCCAGGGTCGGAGCGATCGCCCAAGCGTGCCCGATCGTTGGCCGCGCCTGTTCCCGAGATTCGCACGCGTCCGCGGCCGGTGGCCGGAAGATCCTCGGGCCGGCCCAGGATCACGCAAGCGGCACCATCGCTCAGGGGCGAGCAGTCGAGCCTGCGATAGGGCGAGGACACGAGCGGCGAGGCGGCGACATCCTCTTCGCGGATGTCCAGCGGCAGGTGCGCGTTCGGGTTCGCCCGCGCGTTCTGCCTGTTGCGGACCGCGACGCGCGCCAGGTCGTTCGCGGTCGCCTTTGTCCGCTCCATGAACGCCATGACAGAAAGTGCATATATTGACGTTGAACCGGTGCCGGTGAACCCGTCCGTCCAGGAATCGAAGGAGTGCGAAAGAAGGACTCCCACGGTCCTTCCGTCAAGATGGGTCGCCGAGGCCTCGACCCCGACCACGGCAACCCGACGGGACTGGCCGGAGAGCACCATGGCCATTCCGGCATGAACGGCCAAATGCCCTGACGCACCCCCTCCCTCGACCCGGCAGGACCGGCAACCAAGGAGTCCAAGCGTGTCCGCGACCATGCTCGCCGGATTGAGCTGCAGCGTGAAGAAGTCGCTCTCCGATGCGACGACAAGCGCGTCGACCGCGGATCTCTCCAGCCCTGCGTCGGCGAGTGCACCTGCAAACGCGTCGCGGCACCAGTCACGCCAGGAACTGCCGTCCTTGCGACGGTTGAACGGCGTCATCGCGCCCCCTGCAACGCACACTGTCATTCAGGCGCCCCTCTCGTCCCGACATTGCCCCGAACCGCCTGCCGACAGGGCAGGACCATGACTGCCGCCATCAAGCGATTCGCCGCACGAAGCACTCCCGGGACAGATCTGGCGTCGCCCGCCACCGGTCCCGTGGCGACCGCTGGCAGCCTGACCTTCATTGCCGAACGCAACATCGTGCCCAGATCGGCTGGACGCCAGGTCGCGACGGGCACGGGGTTGGTCAGCCTGGGCATTGGTCATCTTCCAACGAAAGCGTCGGCAACATCAACGGCGAATGTGATGCGCACGAGGCAGACCGGCACGCACCCCTGGCTGCGCAGGGGTCCGCACGACGACGGGAGCACCGCCGGAATCCCGTTCCATGCGACGCCAATCGACGAATCCCGTCTCCGTGCACAAGCGTGCCTGGCGGCCAAGTGCAGGCCCGGAACCCTTCGTCCGTCCGTGTGGCCATCCCCGGCGCCATGATCTACACGTCTTCCATGACGACTTCCAAATTCAGCGACGTGGACACGTGGATCTTCGACCTGGACAACACGCTCTATCCGCCGGAGGCGCGGCTCTTCGAGCAGATTGAACTCAGGATGACCGAATGGGTCGTCGATGCCCTGGGAGTGGACAGGGCGGCAGCGAACGAGATCCGAAGGCGCTACTGGGTCCGCTTCGGCACCACGCTCGCCGGGCTCATGCGCGAGCACGACATTGATCCCGAGGCGTATCTCGATCACGTCCACGACATTTGCCTCGATCACCTGGAACCGGACCCTGGGCTCGCGAATGCGATCGCCGCGCTCCCGGGGCGGGCAATCGTCCATACCAACGGCTCTGGGCCCTATGCACGCCGGGTCATCGAGGCTCGCGGGCTGTCAGGCATCTTCGACGCCGTCTACGGCATCGAGCATGCAGGCTTTCTTCCGAAGCCCGAACGTCTCGCGTTCGAGACCATCATTGCCCGGGACGGCCTCGTGCCGGAACGTGCAGCCATGTTCGAGGACGATGCACGCAATCTCGTCGCCCCCATGGCGCTCGGCATGCGCACGATCCTGGTGGCAAGAGCGTCCAGCGCCGCCCCGCATGTCCAGCACCATGCGCCCGATCTCGCAGAATTCCTCAGGAGCCTCCCCTGATGGAGACCCGGTTCATCCGCGACGGGCAGCAAAGGCGGTAACGGTTCCGATCATGCGCGCGGAGAAGACCGACATATTCGTTTCCGGAGGGGGAATTGCCGGACTGGTGGCGGCCCTGGGCCTTGCGGAAGCCGGCCTTTCGGTAACGCTTGCCGACCCCGCACCGCCACCTGCAAATGGCGGGGGCGACGACCTGCGTTCCACTGCATTTCTTGAGCCGTCGCGTCGGCATCTGGAAGCGATGGGCGTTTGGCACGCACTGCGCGACGCCGCAACGCCGCTTGAGGTCCTTCGCGTGGCCAACTGCAAGGGGGATCCGCCATGGATCGAAACAGAACGCTCCTTCCGTGCCGCGGACCTTGACATGCCCGCGCTGGGGTGGAACCTCCCCAACGCCTTGACACGGCGCAGGCTGGCCGACCTGGCCGGCGCCAGCCAGTGCATCGATCTCAGGTACGGCACCGGCTTCTCGTCGCTTGTCACGCGCCAGAACGAGGCGATTGTCGGCTTGACCGACGGATCGAGGCTGCGTGCAAGGCTGGCAATTGCAGCCGATGGCGGTGCGTCGCCGTTGCGCGAAGCGGCAGGCATTGGAGCCGAGACCGCCCGTTACGGCCAGAAGGCCCTGGCCTTTGCAGTGTCGCACCCGTCGCCCCACCATGCGACCTCGACAGAACTGTATCTCTCGGGTGGCGCCTTCGTTCTGGTCCCCTTGCCGGACACGAACGGCACACCGGCCTCCGCGGCGGTCTGGATGCATGACGGACCCGAAGTGCTGCGGCTCGCCGGGCTTGACGACGCTGAGCTCGGAGAAGCCGCCACGCAGCGCTCTTGCAACGTGCTGGGCCCGCTCTCTCCGATATCCGCCCGTCAAGTGTGGCCGGTCATGGCCCAGAGGGCGCACAGGTTCGCCGCGCAACGCGTCGCAGTGATTGCCGAAGCGGCCCATGTGCTGCCACCGATCGGCGCACAAGGCCTGAACGTCTCGCTCTCCGACATCTGGTGCCTGCTCGAACTTGTGCGAGATGCACCAGGAGAACTCGGGACGGCCACTCAACTCGGCACATTCGCGCGCCTCCGGCAGCGGGACGTGCTGGCCCGCACCATGGTCATCGACTTCTACAACCGGCTCTGTCGCGACGGCACGCCAGCCGCACAGGTCCTCCGCTCCGCCGGCCTGCGGCTGGCCGGAGACTGGGCGCCCCTGCGCGACCGCGTCATGCGGGCCGGCCTTGCGGGCTGAATTTCCTCGCCGCTGCAAGGTTCGCAAAGGCCCGGAACCCGGGCTGGCTGAACCCTTCCGTTGCCACGCGCCGCTTCTCCAGGTTTGCAATCACTGGGACAGGACAATGCCCTGCGCGCGTTCCATGGGTCCCGGCCATGCGTTTCGCAACGAAGCCGTCAACGGGCACCTGACCCCACGCGCGAGATTCGGACGACCGGTTGCACCTTTCGGCAAGGCGTGAGCGGATTGCAGCACAATCCAGTGTCAGGAATCCGCACGGGTCACGGCATGCCGCCAGCCAAGGACGTGCACGCGCCGGAATCCAGCAGGCCCTGCAATCAACAAGCGCAGCCACCGTTGCTTGCATCCCCGGGAATCTGCGCTAGAAGCTCTCGGGATTCACGAAACCTGCGACAAAGGAAGCTCCGATGCGCGTATATTATGATCGCGACTGCGACATCAACCTGATCAAGGACAAGAAGCTGGCGATACTTGGATACGGCAGCCAGGGCCACGCGCACGCGCTGAACCTGCGTGATTCCGGAGCCAGGAACGTTGCCGTCGCTCTTCGTGAGGGCTCGCCTTCGGCCAGGAAGGTCGAAACCGAAGGCCTCAAGGTCATGGGCATCCCTGACGCGGCCGCGTGGTGCGATCTCATGATGTTCACGATGCCTGACGAACTGCAGGCCGAAACCTGGCGAGCGCATGTCAAGGACCACATTCGCCCGGGCGCCGCCATAGCGTTTGCACATGGTCTCAACGTGCATTTTGGATTGATCGAGGCGCCCGACGGCATCGACGTGATCATGATGGCGCCCAAAGGTCCCGGCCACACCGTACGGGGAGAATACGTCAAGGGTGGAGGCGTGCCCTGCCTTGTCGCCGTTCACAATGACGCGTCCGGCAAGGCCCTCGAAATCGGCCTTTCCTACTGCTCGGCCATCGGCGGCGGGCGTTCCGGCATCATCGAGACCGACTTCAAGGAAGAATGCGAAACCGACCTGTTTGGCGAGCAGGCCGTTCTCTGCGGCGGGCTCGTGGAGCTCATCCGCATGGGTTTCGAAACCCTGGTCGAGGCCGGATATGCGCCCGAGATGGCGTATTTCGAGTGCTTGCACGAGGTGAAGCTCATCGTCGATCTCATCTATGAGGGCGGCATCGCCAACATGAACTACTCGATCTCGAACACGGCCGAGTACGGCGAATATGTCTCCGGACCGCGTGTCCTGCCCCGTGAAGAGACCAGGGCCCGCATGCAGGCCATCCTGAAGGATATCCAGTCCGGCAAGTTCGTTCAGGAATTCATGACCGAAAACGCCGTGGGACAGCCCTTCTTCAAGTCGACGCGCCGCAACAACGACGCGCATCAGATTGAAGAAGTTGGCGAAAAGCTCCGCGCGATGATGCCCTGGATCTCGGCGGGCAAGCTCGTGGACCAGGCCAGGAACTGAAGGACCGCCGCCCGTCAAGGCGCAAGCGAAATGCAGCCGCATTCCATGCCTGCCCAGAAAGTTTCCGGACGGGCGGTCCAAGCAATGACGGAGCGTGCATGACTACCTGCACGCAAGGCGCGTCAGTCCTCGTTGAACTGCAACTCGTACAATCTCGCATACAGGCCGCCACGGGAAAGAAGCTCGTCGTGTCGCCCTTCGTCCACGACCCTGCCCTTGTCCATGACAACGATCTTGTCGGCCTTTCGAATGGTCGAAAGGCGGTGGGCTATCACCAGAGTGGTGCGCTCCGAGGCCAGGCGGTCAAGCGCTTCCTGCACATGAGCCTCGCTTTCCG
>VXPN01000321.1 GCA_009839535.1 Boseongicola sp. SB0662_bin_57
CCGGGCGAAACGCGCCAGCCGCGCCCGCAATGCCCGCAACTCCCCGCCCGAAACCACCGCGACCGTCACATGATCGCCTTCCCGGCGATGGTGGACGTGCACCCCGTCGCGTTCGACAAGAACCCCGGGATGCACCGCAACGAACGCCGCGTCCAGAGCCGCCAGACGCTTCTCGACGGCCGGGTCCCGGTACCGCTCCTCTTCATCAATTGCCTGTGTCATCGAACCTCTGCCTCACGGCCCGGTTCCTTGGATCGACGGCTCAAGCCTCGGGCCATGCAGCCGTGCCGCTCCGCAAGGAAAGCCGCATCGCGAATCACATGGCAACCGGATTCAAACGGAATTCCCTACAAATCTGGGCCGCACCCGTGGACGCGGACCGACCTTGCGACCTATCCGATTGCGTGTCAACATAGTGAAATACCGTTTCGAATGTCGGCACACTGGGCAGCCAGCGTCATGACCAGGCCGAAGAGGACGGCAGCAGAGATGGCAGCTGCCGCACGGGAGAGAACAGAGGAGATCGAGACGCCGGAGCTGATCGCGATGGTCGATGATCCGGACGTCGTGATCGTCGACGTTCGGGACATGCGCGAAAGGCAACGGACCGGCTTCATGCCGGTCCATGCACCCCGCGGCATGATCGAGTTCTGGGTCGACCCGGACAGCCCGTACTACAGGGACGTCTTCGGCCAGGACGGGAAGCGCTGCGTTCTTCACTGCGCGAGCGGCGGACGCTCGGCCCTGGCTGCCGCGACGCTTCAGGACATGGGTTTCGAGGCGGCGCACCTTCGGGATGGCCTTTCGTCCTGGGCAGAGCAGGGCGGGCCGGTCGAATGGCCCGAAACCCGCGGCTAGAGCCGGCCGAGATTCTCGGACACGGAGCGCGCGGCGTGCTGGACGAGCGCGCCGATTCGCTCGCTGTCGCCCTTGCCCAGGTTGATGTCCGGCACGGATACGCCCAGCGCCCCGATCGCCTCGCCGTTGGGCAGGTGGATGGCCGCGCCGAAGCTCAGGACGTTCGGGCGAAACTCGCCGGAGTCGATGCCGTAGCCGCGCAGCCTCGTCGCGGCCATGTCCTTGTCGAGCGACGCTGCATCGGTGATCGTCCGGTCGGTGAACGGCTCAAGCGTGGCGATCACCTGGTCCCTCAGCAGCCGGTAGTCCTCCGCGAGAAGCGCCTTGCCGGTGCCGACGCAATAGATCGGGGCCGCCCCGCCGATCGGGTTCCACGTCCGGATAGGCTTCGTGCTTTCGATCTTGTCGATGTAGACCACGTTCAGCCCGTCGCGGACGGCCAGGTAGATTGCCTCCTTCGTCTCTTCGGACAGGAAGAGCATCATCCGGGACGCCGCCGTGCGCAGGTTCAGGTTCTCCACTACTGCGCGGCCGATCTGCCATGCCTTGAGCGTGGCCGCGTAGCTCTTGTCCGGTTCGCGGCGGACATACCCGAGCGCCGTCAGGGTCTGCAGGAGCCGGAACGTGTTGGACTTGGTAAGGCACATTTCGCGGGAAAGGTCCGAAACGCCGATGCCCGACTTCATGCCGGCCAGTGTCTCCAGGATCGCCAGGCCCTTGGAAAGGGTCGAATCGACGCGACGTTCGGCTTTCTTGCTCATGTCTGCGGACCCTTCCCGCCCGGATGGCCGACGAAACGCGGCGGCTCGTGCGCCCTGACCGGGGGCGGCGTCCCGTCGATGCGGCGGATGTCGACAAGCGCGGAATGCGCAGCCGGGCTCTGGCTGAATTCCGAGGTGCGCAAGTCGTGGGTCAGGACGTTGGGATTGCCATGCCTGTCGCGATGGCCCGGTTCGTCGAAGTCCGGATCGTACCACGCGCCGGTCCAAAGGAACACGACGCCCGGCGCAACTTCGGACGTGACGCGCGCACCCGCAAGGCATCTCCCCCTGTGGTTGAAGAGCTCGACGACATCGCCGTCCGAGATCCGTCTTTCCGTTGCGTCGGCCGGGTTGATCAGTGCAGGCTCGCGTCCCCCGACCTTTCCGGCCATGCTGAGCGCGCCGTTGTCGTACTGACTGTGAAGTCGCGTCCCGGGCTGGCCCGAGACCAGTGCGAGCGGGTACGTTTTCGCGGCGGGAGAGGACAGGTCGCCCGGGACGTTCCATGTCGCGTGCCCTGCGCATTCGCCAAGACCGAAACCGGCAACCGTCTCCGAAAAGAGTTCGATCCGCCCGCTGGGCGTGGCGCGCGGGTGCTTCGACGGATCCGCGCGAAACTCGGACAGGAACACCTGCGTCGGGGACGGGTCCGGCAGCTCGATGATGTCCCCCGCAATGAAGGTGTCCCAGTCCGGCAAGGGGGTTCCATGCGCGTCAGCAGCCGTCCGGGTGTCGGACCAGAGCCTGCGCAGCCAGGCCTCTTCGTTCCGCTCCTCGGTGAAGTCCTGCGCGACGCCGAGCCGCCGCGCGAGGTCGGCGTAGATTTCGTACTCGACGCGCGCCTGGCCCGGCGGCTCGACGGCCTTCGGCATCGGCACGAGGATGTTGTCGGTCTGGCCGGCGCCGAAATCGGTGCGCTCCTGCGGAGCGGCGACGGGCAGCACGATGTCGGCGTGCCGCGCGGTGGCCGTCCAGCTGATTTCGTTCACGATCACCGTCTCGGGCCTCTGGAACGCCCGGCGCAGGCGATTGAGGTCCTGGTGGTGGTGAAAGGGATTGCCTCCGGCCCACCAGACCAGGCGGCAATCGGGCAACGCAAGCGTCCGGCCGTCGTACCTGTAGGGCGCGCCCGGATTCAGCAGCATTTCCGAGATCATGGCGACGGGAATGAACGCTGAGACCGGGTTTTCGCCCTGCGGCAGGCTCCCCCAGCGGAAAGGTCGCGCAACGTTGCCGACGTGGGCATTGACAGCATAGCCGACGGTATAGCCTCCTCCCGGGAGTCCCATCTGCCCAAGCACGGCCGCAAGTGACACGCAGGCCCAGAGCGTCTGTTCCCCCCAGTCGGCGCGCTGCAGGCCGGCGGCGCAGGCAATCATGGTTCGGTTCGCCGCCATCTCGCGGGCGAGCGTGCGGATGCGGCCGGCATCGAGGCCGCTGATTTCGGCTGCCCACTCCGCCGATTTTGGCGTGCCGTCAGTCGCGCCGTCAAGGTAACCGATGAAGCGGTTCGCCCCCACGGTATAGCTGTCGAGAAATGCCTGATCATGCAGGCCCTCTTCAACGAGGGTGCGCGCGAGTGCGAGCATGATCGCCGTGTCCGACCCCGGTCTCGGGGCCAGCCACTCGGCGTTGAGCGACGCGTCGACGTCGGTGCGCAGCGGGCTGAGATTGACAAACCGCACGCCCCTTTCGGCACATAGCTTCAGATTGTCCGCCATCCGATGTTTGGAGGCCCCGCCATCACAGATCTGCAGGTTCCGCATCGCCAGCCCGCCGAACAAGAGGACCAGACGGGAATGTTCGGCGATGACCGGCCAGCGCGTTGCCTCGACGACATGGTCACGAAAGCTGCCGCCCACGAAATGCGGCATTGCAACCAGTGCGGCGTTGTAGCTGTAGTTCCCTTCGGAGCGGACAAATCCGCCAATCGCATTCAGGAACCTCTTGAGCTGGCTTTGCGCATGGTGAAATCGTCCTGCGCTCGCCCAGCCGTAGGAGCCGCCGAAGATTCCCTCGTTGCCGCGTTCCTTCCTGACGCGCGCCAGCTCGCGGGCGACGAGATCAAGCGCCTCGTCCCAGCCGACCTCCACGAAGGCGTCGCGACCCCGCTCCCCCTTTCGCCCGTCCAGCCAGCCTGATCGCACGGCAGGTTTCAATATCCTGGCGCGGCCGTTGATTCCGTCGGGGACGTTCTTGTTGAGCAAGGACGGATCGGGATCGGCGGGATGACCTTCGACGTCCGTTATCCGGTCGCCCTTCGTTTGGACAATGCCAATGCCCCAATGGGAAGACGTCAGTTTTGGGAGATCGGACGGCAAGGCTCTTTGTTCCGCTATATAGAATGCGCATTTCGATTATTGACACGTCTGCACCCCCCTGTCATCGGTAATTTGTGAGGGGCGGATATGGCAGACTCCAAGATTCCCGACATTCTCGTCCAGAAAGGCCGGCCGGGGAAGACCGAGGGCCGCAACGTCAACATGCCTCTCGAGACGGGCTCGACAATGGTGTTCGACACGATGGCCGAGTTCGAGGCGGCGCGCAATGCCCGGTACCAGAGCGGCACGATCTACTACGGCCGCTATGGCAACCGTGCGGTCTATGCCCTGGAAGAGGCGCTTTGCGCTCTTGACGGCGCCGAGTCATGCGTTCTTGCGTCGTCGGGCGTGGCCGCGATCACCTGCACCCTGATGGCGCTGGTGAAGTCGGGCGACCACCTTCTCGTCGCGGACAACATATACGGAAACACCCGGAACTTTTGCGAAACCCTGCTTGCTGGTCAAGGGGTTGAGGTCACGTTCTTCGATCCGATGGCAGGCGCCGGCGCTGCCGACCTGTTTCGGCCGAACACGCGTGCCCTGATGTTCGAAGCTCCGGGCTCTGGCACGTTCGAGGTGCCCGACATTCCGGCCGTGGCGGCGGCCTGCAAGGCGGCCGGCGTGGTCTCGGTCATCGACGCGACATGGCCGACGCCGATTTTCTGCCGGCCCCTGGCGCTCGGGGTCGATGTCGTCGTCGCGTCCGGCTCGAAATACCTGAGCGGGCATTCCGACGCGATGATCGGCACGATCACCGGCACCGGCAACGTGCTCCAGGCCGTTCGGAAGACGGTGATGACCGTCGGCGACAAGTCCGGCGGACAGGAAGTCCTGCTGTCGCTGCGCGGGCTCAGGACGCTCAAGATGCGCATGGAACACGTTGACCGCGCAGGCCGGGACATCGCGTTGTGGCTCGGCGCGCAGGACCGGACGCTCCGCGTGCTGCATCCGGCCTTCGAGAGCTGTCCGGGACACGAGTTCTGGCGCCGCGACTTCACCGGCGCGTCCGGTCTCTTCGGCGTTCTGTTCCGCGAGACTTCCGACGCCGCGGTGACCAGGTTCGTCGACGGCCTTGCCCATTTCGGGATCGGCGTCAGCTGGGGCGGCTACGAGAGTCTCGTTCTGCCCGTCACGCCCAAGCGCACGGCGTCCAGATGGGATGTCGAAGGTCATTTGGTGCGCTTCAGCATCGGGTTCGACGATCTCGACACGCTGAAGGACGACCTCGCAGCCGCGTTGCCGCTCCTGGAACCCTGAGCGGGTGCCGTGGCGAACCGCTTGACGACTGCACCATTGGCGCCGCCGATCTCTCGGACGGGCGGGCGGCGCCTTGCCGGACGTCGAGCGGCGCGGCTGCCTGCACGACGGCGACGAGCGACCGCTCAGTGCTCGTCCTGCTTCATGCGGTCCTTCACGAACTCGCCGTAGCGTCCGAGCGACGTGATGAACGCCCAATAGATCAATGCCACGAAGACGTAAGTTTCCATGTAGTAGGCGACCCAGTCGCCCGTGCCGAACGCCGCCTGGGCGGAGGCGAGGAGGTCGAAGAGGCCTATGATGATCACGACGGCCGTTTCCTTGAACGTCACGACGACCATGTTGATCGTGGCGGGCAGGGCGTGCCGGAACACCTGTGGCAGGATGATCAGGCTGAGCGACTGCCATTTTCCCAGGCCCAGGGCCATGCCCGCCTCGAACTGCCCGCTCGGGATCGCCTGGAAGCCGCCGCGGAACACCTCGGCCTGGTAGCAGGCGAAGAACAGCGAGAACGCGATGATGATCCGCCATATCTTGTCACCCTGCAGCCAGTCCGGAAGCAGGATCGGCACGACGACGGCCGCGGTGAAGAGCGTCGTCAGAAGCGGCAGGGAGCGGATGAAGTCAATCAGGAGGGAGGCCACGAGCCGCACCATCGGAAGGCGCGAGCGGCGCATCAGCGCCAGTCCCAGTCCCGTCGGCATGCCGATCAGCACGACGGACGAGAACAGGAACAGCACCAGCGACAGCCCGCCCCACTTGTCGGTCGTCACCTGTGCCATCCCGAGGAGGCTTCCGTCCATCAGCAGGTAGTAGGTCGCGAAGCCCGCGATCCAGAGCGAGACGAGCCGCCTCGCCGTCCAGAACCACGGGATGCAGGACAGGACCACGGTGGCGATGATGGCGACGGCAGCCGACGTGGAACGCCAGTGCTCGTCGAACGGGTAGAGGCCGAACAGGATGAGGCGATGACGGGCGTCTATGATCGACCAGCACGCGCCCGCGGCCGCCTCGCGGCAAAGCGCGGCGTCTTCGGCGCGCCAGACCGCGCGCAGGACGCCCCAGTCGACCGCCTGCCACGCCAGCCACGCGAGAAACGCCACGAAGACGAGGGTGACCAGGCCGTCGAGCGGCGTGCGGAAGGCGCGGCGCTGCAGCCGTTCGAACGCGCCAATGGCCGGCGGCGCGGCGCTCACGCCCCGTACCCCTTCAACGCCAGTCGCGCGTTCAGCCAGTTCACCGCCTGGGCCAGCGCGAAGTTCACCAGGAGGAACGCCCCCATGAGAATGGCAATCAACTCAAGCGTCTGGCCGGATTGCGTGATCGAGGTCGACACGATGTAGAACAGGTCGGAGAAGCCAATGGCGACGCCTACCGTCGTGGCCTTCATTATGAAGATCCACTGGTTGCCGAGCGGCGGGATGATCGAGCGCAGGGCCATTGGCATCCGGATGGTCCACCACACGGCGAAGGTTCCGAGGCCAAGGCTCTCCCCGGCTTCCCGCAGGCCCTTCGGAACCTCCGCAAGGCCGCCGCGCACGACTTCGCCGATATAGGCGGCGCCGTAGAGCACGACGCCCACGATCATTGCGACCAGCTCGACGGACAACGACAGCCCGCCTACGAAACGAAGCCCCTTGAGTTCGGGATAGGAGACCATGTTCTGGCTCTCGGGCGTGAACAGAAATGCCGCCGCAACGAAGAGAGCGGCCGTGCCCGCCAGCCAGACGGCCAGCGCCCGCCTTGCTGAACCGGCATGGCGCGCCGATCCGATGCCGAGAAGGACCGATCCCAGGACGACTCCTGCGACGACGCCGAGAGGCATGGAAAGGACGGGCACCATGATGCCGCGGTTGGACATGAAGATCGCGTCCGCGATCGAATGCGCCTGCCGCGGCCCCGGGAAGTGGATCAGCAGCGCGTAGAGGAAAACGACTTGGAGGATCAGTGGAATGTTTCTGAAGATCTGGATGTAAATGCTTGAAATCACTTGCAGGCCAAGATTCCGGCTGTCCCGCATCGTGCCGATTGCGAATCCGAGAATGGTTGCAAGTGCAATCGAGGTCGAGCCCACGAAAATCGTGTTCAGGAATCCGATCAGCAGCGTCCGCGCGTACGGATCGTCGATGGAACGTTCAAGCAGGGAGAAGCTGTAGCTCCACCCGGTTGCCCGGTCGAGGAACGAGTATCCCGAGGTGATGCCAAGCGCGGCAAGGTTGACCTGCGCGCTGCGAACGGAGCCGATCACGATGAACAGCACGAGAAGAACCAGCCCGACCTGGATCGCGATTTCCCGTGCCCTCATGCGGTGGAAGTCCCGCCACCCCAACATGATCAGCCCCTAACGAAAGAGGCCGTCCCCCAGGAGGGGACGGCCTTCGAGCAACCGGTCCGGATCAGTCCAGGATCGGCGTGTAGAGCACGCCGCCGTTGCTCCAGAGGTTGTTCAGGCCCCGCGCGAGCTTGTAGGGCGATCCTTCGCCCAGGTTCCGGTCGTAGATCTCCGCGAAGTTGCCCATTTCGGCGATCATTTCGCGTGCCCACGTGTCGCGCAGGCCGAGGCGCTCGCCCATGCCGGCGTCGACGCCCAGCAGGCGGGCCACGGTGGGGTTCGGCGGATTGGCGACCATTTCATCGACATTCGACGACGTCACGCCAAGCTCTTCGGCCTTGATGAGCGCTGCCAGCATCCAGTTCACGATGTCGACCCAATCCTCGTCGCCTTGACGCATCGCGGCGGCGATGGGTTCGGCCGAAAGCTTGTCGCCAAGTATGACGTGCGCGTCGGCGTCCTCGAACTGGTTTGCCAGCAGGACGGCTATGGACGGACCCCATGCCGCGTAGGCGTCGCAGCGTCCGGCCTTGTACGCGCCGATCACCTCGGCGGTCTTCTCGAAACTGACCATCGTGTGCTCGACGTTCTCGGCTTTCAAATGGTCAGCGACGATGCGTTCGATGGTGGTGCCGGCTGCCACGCAGACCGTGCCGCCGACGAGTTCGCTTGCCGTGGTGATGCCAAGTTCCTTGCGAACCATCAGTTGAGCCCCGCCAAAGAAATAGGGGATCGAGAACTGCAGGCCCAGCTCCGTGTCGCGACCCATGGTCCATCCCGTCGCCTTGATGACGACATCGACATCGCCCGACTGGAGCGCCGGGAAGCGCTGCGCCCAGCTGAGCGGCACGATCTGGTTCTTGTCCGGGTCGCCAAGGATCGCCACGGTCAACGCGCGACAAAGGTCGATGTCGAGCCCCTTCCACTCGTTCTTGTCGTTCACCTCGACAAATCCGAAGTAGCTGCCGTTGTGACCGGAGCACAAGAGCGTGCCCCGCTCCTGCACGGTCTTGAGCGTCTCGCTTTCCGCGAACGCCGAGGTTCCGATCCCAGACAAGCCAGCGACAGCAACCGCTGCCGCAATCCATCCGCGCTTCATGGTCATTTTCCAACTCCCTGTCGTTCCATATGTCGGCACAGTGATTTCGTATACCGAGAATGGCAGCCACGAACTGGCAAGTCAAGAAAGATTGGGCCGGGACCGGCGCGCCGGGTTTCAGCCGCTTTGGATTCCGCCAGTTCCAGGCGACGCGGCCTGCGTGGATTCCGTGCCCTTTCCGGCTTCGCGGACCGTGCACGGGCGGGTCCTCGAGGCGATTGTCGCCTTGGTGCCGGGCTCGGGCGGCCGTGCATCTGGCCGGCGGTCGAAGGCGGCAATCACGGGACCGACGGTGGCCGCGTGCCGGATTCCGTTGACACTTGCCTCAAGATGTCGCCCCCTCCGTCAATGCGCGTCCGTCCTTCGCGCCCCGGCACGTCCCGGTGTCCGGGCGGCTCGAGCCCCGTTCGCGCCGGGACGTGCGCATCTGGCATTGCCGGACGCGCCTCGGCGTGGCTGGCACGTCCGTGCGGTCAGAACGGCGTGAAGGCCCCGTCGATCGTGTAGATGCTGCCATTGATGAACTTGGCGTCGTCCCGGCTCAGGAAGGCGGTCAGCGCGGCGACCTCGGACGGCTCGCCATAGCGGCCAGCCGGAATTGCGGCGATCACCGTTTCGCGGGCACGTGCCGCGTCTTCGGGCGAGGCGTCCTTTTCCACGGCGGCCAGCATGTCGGTGTCGATCTGTCCCGGACAGATCGCGTTGATCCTGATCCCTTCGCCGGCATAGGCCTTTGCGCCGTTGCGGGTCAGCCCGATGACAGCGTGCTTGCTGGCGCAGTAGGCGGGCATCGTCGCGCGCCCTCCGAACAGGCCGGCGACGGACGAGACGTTTATGATCGTGCCGCCGCCGTTCCTGCGCAGGGCGGGAACGGCGTGCTTCATCATCAGGAAGACGCCCGTGACGTTGACTTCCATGACGCGCGAGAAGGCGTCGAGGGTCTGCTCCTCGATCAGCCCGCTTTCGCCGACGACACCGGCGCCGTTGAACACGACGTCGAGCTTGCCGAATTCGGATTCTGCCCGTTCGACAAGCCCGCGCGCGTCCTCTTCCCTTGACACGTCGGACCGGTGCGCGACGACGTTCGGGCCGATGCTCTCGATCTCGTCAAGCCGGTCCGCGTTCCTGCCCGATGCAATGACCGTCGCGCCGTCATCGACGAGGCGCCTGACCGTGGCGACACCGATGCCACCCGTCGCGCCCGTGACGATGACAATCTTGTTCGCAAGTGGCTGGTCCATGGGTTACGCGCCGTGGAACCCGTCGAGCACGGTCTTGCCGATGGCCGAGCCGGCTTCCTGGTGCGCCAGCGCCTCGCGCAGGCTGTCTTCGCTCATCGTGCCGCAATGCTTGTTCACGGTCGAGATCAGTTCGCCGTCGTCCAGCATGTCCGCCACCCGGCAAAGGAGCTTGTGCTGCGCGTCCATGTCCTCGGTCTTGAACATTGAGCGCGCGAACATGAATTCCCAGCTGTAGGACAGCGCCTTGAGCTTGATCTTCGAGATGTCGATGCCCTGAGGGTCGTCGATCAGGGCGATATGGCCGCGCGGCTTGACGAGGTCGATGATGGCGTCGAAGTGCTTGTCGGTCTGATTCAGCGTCGCGACGTATTTCGGCGTGATTCCAAGCGCATTCAGCTCTTCGTTCAGGGGCTTGCGGTGATTGGCGACATGGTCCGCGCCCATTTTCGTGACCCATGCCGAGGTGTCGTCGCGCGATGCGCTTGCCACGACGGTCAGGCCGGTCAGCTTCTTGGCCAGCTGGATCAAGATGGAACCCACGCCGCCGGCGGCGCCGACGATCAGGATGGCCTCGCCGGCGCCTTCGCCTTCCCGGATGGCGAAACTGTCGAACAGCATCTCCCAGGCGGTGATGCTGGTCAGCGCCATGCCCGCCGCCTCTGAAAAGCTGAGCGAAGAGGGCTTGCGGCCGACCAGGCGCTCGTCCACTGCCTGGAACTCCGCGTTGCTTCCGGGGCGGGTGAATTCGCCGGCGTAGAAGACCTCGTCGCCTGGACGGAATGCCGTCACGTCCGCGCCGACCTCCTTCACGACGCCTGCGGCATCGAATCCGAGGATGCGCGGGCCGCCTTCGGGCTGCCGATTGGCCCGCACCTTGACGTCGACCGGATTGACCGAAACGCCACGCACCTCCACCAGAAGGTCATGCGGGCCGGGCACCGGCATCTCCGCGTCGAACCCGACGACCGATGTCGGGGCCGAGATCGGGCCCCTGTCCGTGTATCCTAGGGCTTTCATGGGCGTACTCCTTGCTTTCTGTTCAGGAACCCGGGTGCCAAGCTGCGCCCAATCCTCGAATTTGACAAGTACCCACATTTTTGTAAGTATTGGAATGGGACTCCGGGAGGCGGCGGGAATGACAAGAAGGTACAACTGGAAAACCGGGTGCGATGTCGAAGCGACGCTGAGCGTCATCGGGGGGCGTTGGAAACCGATCCTCGTCTGCCGGCTGCTGAACGGGCGCAAGCGCTTCAGCGAGCTGTGCAGGCTTGCACCGAACGCGACCGAACGCATGATCACGCTCCAGCTGCGGGAACTGGAGGCCGACGGCATCATATCAAGGCACGTCTTTCGCGAGGTGCCTCCGCGCGTCGAGTACGAGGTGACAGAGATGGGACGGAGCCTCCAGCCCATCATCGAAGCCATGCAGGACTGGGGCAGGGGCTTCAAGAAGACGCGTCTTGTGCAGGAAAGCCAGGCGCTTGAAACGGAAGCCGCGCCTGACCGATGCGAGACTTGATCGCCCTGCCATTATGCTGTAGCGCGGAGAGGTCAGACGTCTTGCCGGGCATCTGAATTGCGTCCCGTCACGAGTGGAGAAGGCTACGCTGGCCGATCCGACAGACATAACCGTGCGCCTTCGCAAGATGATCGAATCCGACTTTGAAGACGGCGATCGCTTGCCTTCGGAAGTGAAGCTCTCGGAAACCCTCGGCGTCAGCCGCGCCAAGTTGCGCGAAGCCTTCGGGGTGCTCTGGCAGGCGGGATTGATCGAGAAGAAGTGGGGCGTCGGGACAATCGTGTGCAAGCCGAAGGACTCCAATCGCGTGGTCGTCCCGCTGCCCTACATCCGGAGTGCGCCCGCGCTGATTCGGGAAAGCGGCCAGGACCCTTCGCTGTCGGATCTGGCGATCGTGCGCGGACCGGCGGACGCGACGGTGGCGGACCTGCTCGACATTCCGCATGCCAGCGCGTTCTGGATGATCGACCGCGTGTTCTGTGCGGACGACGTGCCGATACAGCGCACCATAGATGCCGTGCCGGCGACCATCGAGGGCGTGGCGTTCGATGCCACCGGCTTTGACGTGAACACGAACACTCTCGTTGCGATGTTCGCGGCACAGCTCAACAGCAAGCTCCAGCGATCGGACGGCCGGGTTACGGTGGTGCCGGCACCGGCGGACACCGCGAAGTCCCTGCGGCTGCGGGATGCGGATCCGGTGCTTCTTGTCGAGTACAGCACGTATTCCAATCAAGGAACGATCGTGTGCTACTCGGCCACCTGGTACAACACGTCTCGCGTCGATGTCAGGTTCGCCGCCGAGCGGCCGGATGCGATGGACATCCAGGGAAGCATTCCCGAGGTTGCGCGAAAGCCCCTGCCGCCTTTCCGGGTGAGTTCTCGCTTGAGCGCACTCAATCAAGCCTGACTGACGCATCGCATCAAGGGCGCGTGCGCATCAATTCCCCCAAAAGTTCGTGCTTGACTCGGGTGGCGTGAGTTCATAGTGATCAGGTAAGAGGTCAGACCTCTGACGTCTTACCTGTTTGGCAGCGATGCTCGGGATCCGGCGCCTTCGGACA
This sequence comes from Boseongicola sp. SB0662_bin_57, assembly GCA_009839535.1. GTDB lineage: Bacteria > Pseudomonadota > Alphaproteobacteria > Rhodobacterales > Rhodobacteraceae > JAJEFO01. The sequence goes on from VXPN01000321.1 coordinate 12,453, forward strand.
GGCTGGGGAGGAGACAGACATGCGCATCTTGCCGTGAGGGCTCATTGCCTCATCACAGGCGGTGCCGGAGCAATGGGGGCCGCGACAGCCCGGCTTGCGGCGAAGGGCGGGTACGCCGTCTCGCTGCTGTCGCTCGAATCCGAGCGGGACAGCGCGCTGCGTCTCGTCAAGGAAATCGTGGATTCCGGCGGTTCCGCGACCTTCATTCCTGCAGACGTGTCTTCCGAAGAGAGCATTGTTCGCGCGTACGAGACCGCGACCGAGGTCCATGGAACTCCGACAGGCGTCTTGCATGCAGCCGGCGTCTTCGTGAATGCCGTGGTCCGTGACCTGGATTTCGCGGCCATCTCCATGATGATCGCGATAAATCTCACCGGACTCATGATCTGCTGCCGCGAGGCCACCCGCCTGATGTCCACTGAATCTGGCGGGCGGGGCGGTTCGATCGTCAATGTCTCGTCCATGGCGGCGACCATCGGCGGCCGGCCCGGGCACAGTGTCTACGCCGCAACAAAGGGCGCCGTGGACGTGTTCTCGAAAGGGTTCGCGAAGGAAGTCGCCCGCGAGGGCATTCGGGTGAACACCGTGAGACCCGGCGCCGTCGCAAGCGCCATGACCGCCGGTCTCGACGCCGATCCCGAAGTCAGGAAGACCGTCGAGGAGTCCATTCCGATGGGGCGGATCGGGCGGCCGGAGGAAATCGCCGACATCGCGATGTGGCTGATGTCGCCTGCGTCTTCGCTGGTGACGGGCGCACATATCGATGCGGGCGGGGGAGGGTTCAATGTCGCCGGTTCCGTCTGAACGCCGTCGCGCGCCCCGCATCCGCCGCGGGTCGCTGAAAGGCGCCGCATCGAGGAAGTCCGACACATGCTCCTAGCAAGAGAAGATCGCGAGAAGGTCCCGTCGGCCTTCGACGACATCAGTTTCGACCTCTGCAGGCGGCGTGACAACGTCATCATGATGAGCGCGGACCTGAGCCAGTACGTCGATCTCTACAAGGTGACCAGGGAGCTCCCCGAGCAGTACGTCGATGTCGGCATGGCCGAGCAGAACCTCGTGGGTGTCGCGGCAGGGCTGGCCAAGGCGGGTTTCGTGCCGGTCGCGACCACCTTTGGCAGCTACGCCTCGCGCCGGTGCTTCGACCAGATGCTGATCTGCATGGGCACCAGCAGGAACACTGGCATTGTCATGGGATTCACTCCCGGCATCGCGAGCCCCGCGCCCATTCACCACCAAGGCACCGAGGACCTGGGCATGACCCGGGCGATCCCGCACGCCACCGTCATCGACGCAATGGACGTCACGGACCTGGCGCAGGCGCTGGATCTGGCTTGCGACACGCCTGGTCTCGTCTACATGCGCGGGCATCGCGGATCCACGCCGCGCATGCTGGATCCAACCAAGTTCAAGTTCGAGCTGGGCAAGACATATCCGCTGCGAACAGGTTCGGGGGTCGGTATCATTTCCTGCGGCCATGCCTCGCAATGGGCGGTCGAGGCGTCGGACCTGCTCGTGGACCGCGACTTTGACCACTCCCTGCTGCATGTGCCGACGATCAAGCCGGTGAACGAACGGGAGCTCGTCGACTACTGCTTTGCCCATGACCAGATCGTGACGGTCGAGAACCACCAGATCTCGACCGGGCTGGGCGGGCTCGTGAGCGAGATCGTCGGCAAGGTCGGCCGCGGGCCGCGCATCACGCGCATTGGCGTGCCGGACAGCTGGGCGCCGGGCGGGTCGATCACGCACATTCGCAGGCATTTCGGGCTGGATGCAGACGCCTTGGCCACGCGGGTCGAGGAGGTCATGCAATGAGAAGCAACTCCGATAGGCGCATCAAGACGCTGGAGCTCTGGGCCGCCAGGATGCGTCGCAACGTCGTGGACATCTGCATGCAGCGTGGAGGCTATGCCGGGCAGGGCGTTGCGCTTTCGGATGTCGGGGCCTGCATCTATTTCGACGAGATGCGGCCTGACGGCAAGGGGTGGTTTCACGACCGGTTCGTCAATTCGAACGGTCACGACACGATCATCAACTTCGCCGCAATGGCAGAGCTTGGCATCTACACGATGGAGGAACTGCGCACGATGGGCGCGGATGGATCGCCCATCGACCAAAGCCCGATCGAGGGCGCGCGCGGCTTCGAGATCACTTCGGGTTCCTTGGGCACCGGCGTGTCGCAGGCTGCCGGGATCGCCCTCGGAGAACGCAAGAAGGGGTCCGGCAAGCGGGTCATCTGTCTTCTCTCCGACGGAGAATTGCACGAGGGCAGCGTCTGGGAGGCATTCATGTTCGCCGCCCACTACAAGCTTTCGAACCTCGTCGTCATCATCGACAACAACGATCTCGGCGCGACCGGCAAGACCTCGGACGTCATGGCGGTCGAGCCGGTGAAGGCAAAGATGGAAGCCTTCGGATTCCGTGCGCGGCAGATCAACGGCAACAGGATTCCCGATGTTCTCGACGCCTTCGACGAGGCGCGCGCCGTAAGGGACAAGCCATACGCGATGATCGCGGACACCAGGATCTTTGCGGGCATCAGCGTCTACCAGGAAGCGATTCCCTTCGCGCACTTTGTTGGAAGGGACGGACGCTGGGACACCGGATTTCTCGATTGGGAGCCCGGGTGGCGGGAAATTCTCGAAACGATCGAACGACTGGAGACCGAGTTGGCGGCGCTGGACTGAGGGCCGCGCGGGCAGGTCCGCCTGCGACCGAGGCAATCCGAGAGGAAGTCATGAGAGCATTGGTTACGGGAGCGACTGGATTCATCGGATCCTGCATGGTGCCTGCGTTGGTCGACCAGGGCAACGACGTGGTCGCCACGGACATCGTTGCGGAACCCCGATGGATCACGTCACGCAAGGGTGTCGAGTACCGGCGCGTGGACCTGTGCCACGACCCGGACGTCCGAGAACTCGTGTTCCAGGAAAGGCCCGACAAGGTCGTTCATCTGGCCGGACTGCCATTCGAGGAGTGCGAGGAGTCTCCCTCCCGCGGCTTCCAGGTGAATCTCATGGCGACGTTCTCGTTGCTGGAGGCCTCCGTCACCAGCGACGTCGCGCGCTTCGTGATGACAAGCTCGCTTTCGGTGTTTGGCCGCGGGCTTGCGGAGCCGGTCCTGGACGATGCCGAAAGGGTGCCCGAATCCGTGCATGGACAAACCAAGCTCGCCTGCGAACACATGCTGGACTGGTTCAGGCGAGTGCATGGATTCAGCGTCGGGGCCGTGCGCTTCCCCTGGGTCTATGGCCCCGGGCGGACCACGGGGCTCTCTGCCGAGCATTCCTCGTTCCTTCTGGACGCAATCGCGCGTGACGAAACCGCAATTGTCCGGAATGCCGATCAGGTCGGCGACTGGCTCTATGTGAGGGACGCCGTCAAGGCGCTGATTCTGTTGCTGGAAAGCGATGAGGATCCGCCGGTCACGTACAACATCGCGAGCGGTATCCACTCCGTTGCCGACGCCATGGCCGTGGCGCAGGAACTGTTTCCCGACGCGCGTGTCGAGATCCGCAGGGTGCCGGGCGCGGACTATCCCTATGCGTCCTCGTTCGATGACACGCGAGCCAGGAAAAGGATCGGGTGGAATCCCGGCTATTCGATCAGGCGAGGCTTCAAGGAGCATGTCGAGGAGGTGCGCAGATCTCTGGCGGTGGCGTGATGTCCACGGCCCAAGAAAACAGAGCGGACAAACGCTCGAGAAAACCAGATCAACACAGAGGAGACTGAAATGAAACATTCCAACTGGATCAAGACGCTTGCGGTTTCCGCGGCAGCTTCGGTGCTCTTGGCGCCGATCGCATTTGCCAAGGAACTCAAGGTCGGCAGCTACGAGCCGGAAAGCCACTACCTGGTGGAGTTCGTCTACAAGCCCTACCTCAAGGAAATCACGCGGCGGACCAACGGGGAACTCACGTTCAAGTGGTTCCATGGCGGGACGCTGGTGAAGGCGCCGCAGACGGTTGACGGCCTGAAGTCCGGCCTCGTCGACCTTGTGGTCACGACGGGCATCTTCACGCAGGAGAGCCTGTTCCCGACAACCCACGTCATGACCCTGCCGTTCCAGTTCGACAGCACGGTCGAGGCAAATCACGTCTTCCAGAAGATGTACCACGAAATCCCCGAGGTTCAGGCCGAGTTCGAAGGCCTGGTGCCGCTGGGATTCCACGTGTCGGACTTCTTCAACCTGCACATTCACAAGGACGTCGAACCGGTCCGGACGCTGGAGGACCTGCAGCGGCTGGAGATCGGGGCGTTCTCGAAGTCCGGCGTGACCTACAGCGAGCTGCTTGGCGCAACGCCGCGGAACATCAAGCTCGAAGATCTCTATGTCTCGCTCCAGCGCAAGGCCATCGACGGCATCTGGTTTCCCACCGCGCCATTGATCAAATGGAAGATGACCGACCATACCAGCAACCATTCGTTGGTAGGCGGCCCGTTCGTCATGATCCCGATGACGATGTCGCAGGCAACCTGGGACAGCCTGACCGACGAGCAACGTGGGATCTTCCGCTCCATGGAAAACGAGCTCACGAACTTCACCGGCGCGATCGTGGACAACCGCAGGGGATCCTCCGTCGCCAAGATGGAGGCCCGCGGCGATACAATCATCAGGCTGGCGCCGGAAGAAAAGGCCAAGTGGGTGGCGCAGACGAAGCCTGCCTATGACGCCTGGCTGGCCCTGATGGAAGAGAAGGGCAACGACGGTCCCGCCATTCTCGCGAAGGTGCAGGAGTTCACCGCCGAGTTCAAAGGCATGGACTATGCCTCGGCCGAGTGGTGGGGCGACAACTGGCAGGAGTGACGAACTGCCGCCCTTGCGGCCGCGCCTGACCGACGCGTCAGGCCGGAGCGGACCATGAATGCCCCATCGTCACCCGCCCGTGCCGGCAGAGTGACGGGAGAGATGGTCCGCTCCGCCCGGCACGTTTCGGCTCCGTCGGGTCGCGGTTTGCCGGCTGAACGGGGTCGAAGTCGTCGCAATGACACCGAACCAGGACGTCTTGGAGGGAGGAGATGATGGCCGATCATGAGTCCGGCGCTAACAGCCTTCTTGATGTACAAGGCCATGCCCCCGGCGAGCCGCCACCGCCCGGGGTTCCGCGTGACGCATTCGCCGTGATTGCCCGGTCGATGCACGGACTCCTGGACCCGGTCTGCCGCTACCTTTGCTACGCCGCGGCCATCGTGACCCTTCTGATGGCCATCGGGATGGTCGTGGACCTGGTCAGCCGCCTGGTGTTCCGCAATCCGTTGAACGGCATGATCGAAATGCAGACGTTCATGCTGGTCATCATGGCGTTCTTCAGTGTCGCCTACACGATGCTGAAGAACCAGCACGTCGCCGTCGACCTGATCACGTCGGCGCTTCCTGACAACGTGAACAGTTTCCTGCAAAGCGTTTTCTGCATTTGGGGCGCCTTCATTTTCGGCGCCATGGGCTGGCTCAGCGCCTCGAGGGCGATCGAGGCGTTCGAGAGAGAGGAGATCGCGGACATAACGCAACTGCCATTCTGGGTTCTCTATGCCGCCGTCGCCCTGGGAACCTTCCTGCTGGCACTTGTCCTGTTCGCGGCCCTGTTTTCCCACCTGTCGGGCCTCTACCGGCACCACAAGGGCAGCGCGAGCTTCTGGATCGCCTGCGTCGCTGTCGCCGTGATTGCCGTCGCAGGGATGTTCTCCGCGGTCCTTCTGAAGGCGATGTTCGGCGAACTTGGTTCAGCTGCAGTCGGTGGCGTCTACACCGCCCTGATGCTGATCATCCTGCTCTTGGGCTTTCCGGTCGGATTCTCGATGGCCTTCGTGGGCCTGACCGGACTGATGTACCTGATCGGCAGCGACGTCGCGTTCAACGTGGCCAAGACCAACACCTACGACGCGGTCGCGAACTACTTCTTCGTCGTCATTCCGTTCTTCCTGCTGATGGGCTTCCTGGTCCTCCACGCGGGAATCGGCGCGAAGCTCTTCAATGCAGGGATCAAGGTCTTTGGCCGCCTGCCTGGCGGTCTTGCGGTCGGGACGGTGGCTGGCTGCGGCGGGTTTGCGGCGATCTGCGGCGAGAGCGTTGCCTCGGCAGCGACCATGGGGGCCGTCTCGATCCCGGAAATGAAGAAATACGACTACGACGATTCGCTCGCGACCGGCTCCGTGGCCGCAGGCGGCACGCTTGGGATATTGATCCCGCCGAGCATCG